>JAIBAP010000028.1 GCA_019695115.1 Caldilineales bacterium
TTCAGCCTACTTTGATGCCAGGTGTCGACTGCTCGGCCGAGCCGGCGTTTGCGCCCCTGCCTGGATTATGTGAGTTCCGCCTACTTTAACTCATCTCCCTCTCTTCGGGAAACTTTGACGCCCACCCACAGTTCCTGGAGGGCTTGCGGTTTCAATCGGCCTCCTGTAAAATAGGGTTGGTTCTCGAAGAGACATACGCTGTGCGGAGCATTCGCCAGGCAACAAGAGATGATCTTCAGACTGCCGTAAACGATCTATTCCAGGACTATCTGCAATTTCAGTATCTTCTTGTTATCTGGGGGTACGCGAACGCATGGAGAAGCACCCGTCCGAAGTCAAACCAGAGTCGTGGCTCGTCTCTGCCGGTCGCGCCGCCGAGCCTGGCGCCCCGTTGAACGTGCCACCGATCCCCGCCTCGAACTTCCTGATCGGCCAGGGGCGCGAGTACGCTCGCGGTGATGGCACACCGACCTGGGAAGCACTCGAAGAAGTCGTCGGCGGGCTTGAATCTGGTAGGGCCGTGGCGTTCGCGTCAGGAATGGCCGCCATCGCAGCGGTCTTCGATCAGCTTCCGGTTGGCGCCGTCGTGGTGCTGCCGGATGATTGCTATCAGGGTGTGGCGGGCCTGGTGTCCGCAGGCGCTGAACGACAGCGATGGTCGCTGCAGCGGGTGGCGGTGGACGATACCGCCGGCTGGATCCGCGCCAGCGGTGTGGCTGACCTGGTCTGGTTGGAATCCCCGTCCAACCCGCTGCTGGCGGTGGCGGACCTGGAGGCCATTTGCGCCGCACCGCGCAAACTCGGCGCCATCGTGGCCGTGGACAACACCTTCGCCACGCCGTTGAATCAGCAGCCGCTTGAGTTTGGCGCGTCGGTGTCTCTGCAATCGGCCACCAAGTTCATCGGTGGCCATTCGGACCTGCTGGCAGGACTGGCCACGACGAGAGACGAGGAACTCTGGCAGGCCCTCAGGAAGTCGCGCGAGTTGACCGGCGCGACGCCAGGGACACTCGAAGCCTTTCTGGCCGTCCGCGGGGCGCGAACCCTCGCCCTGCGTCTGCAGCGGGCCCAGCAGACAGCCATGATGCTTGCGGCTCGGCTCGAGATGCACCCGCTGGTCACACGCGTCCGCTATCCCGGCTTGTCCTCGCATCCGACGCACGCGATAGCCAGGCGGGTCCTCAAGGGCTTCGGCACGATCATCTCGTTCGATCTGGCCGGAGGAGCCGAGTTCGCCGATGGCGTCTGTCAGCGCGTCCGCCTCATTCGCCACGCCACGAGTCTCGGCGCGGTGGAATCTACTATGGAACGAAGAGCCGCGCTTCCAGGGCAGGGACACCTGCCGCCCTCGCTCCTGCGTCTCAGCGTTGGGATCGAAGACGCCGACGATCTCTGGCACGATCTCGAGTCGGCAATCGGCTCTGCTGATACTCGACATAAACCCTGAGTGCTTTGCTACGATAGGAGGAAACAAACGCATGAAGCTACCCGATTCTGCCCGCAACTTGATCGAATCCGGGGCGCACGCCCACCTGGTCACCCTCAACCCCGACGGCAGCCCACAAGTCACCGTCGTTTGGGTCGGGCTGGATGGAGATGACATCGTCGCCGCGCACCTCATCGAGAGCAAGAAAGTACGCAATCTGCGGCGCGATGGGCGTATAGCGTTGACATTCGAAAGCGACGCCAAGAGCGCGATGGGACTGACGGAGTACCTGGTCGTCTATGGCCAGGCCCGCATCGAAAAAGGCGGCGCGGCTGAACTGCTGCAGAAGCTGGCCTATGTCTACCTGGGGCCTGGCGTCAAATTCCCGCCGATGGACAATCCACCGCCCGGCTTCATCACCCGCATCCAGGTCGAGCGCGTCAGCGGCGTCGGGCCGTGGACCGGGCGATCCGTGTGAGACCGCGGGCCATCGAACCCGGCCAGCCCCGCGCCGGCGACCCGGTGGCGCACAAGTGGGTTCCTGACTTCTTTCTATCATCCTGTTCCATCCTCCTATGCGGCTGAAGTACTAAGAAATAGCTCCTGTTGGAACGCTGACTGGATAGCATGACTAGACTGACACAACACCGCTTGAGAAATGCCCGGAAACCTACCGGCAGGCTCGGGCGGTTTTTGATCAGAGCCATGACCATCAGGCATTCCCCAATGACCAACTGGGGGTTGAGTCATCTCTCGATCGGGAAACAAGACACGGTCTTGGATATCGGCTGCGGCGGGGGCGGAGCTGTCCATAAGCTGGCCAAGATCGCCACTGCGGGAAAGGTCCATGGCATCGATTACTCCCATGAGAGTGTCATGGTAGCTCGTATCACAAACAAGCATTTTCTGCAGATGGGCCGCGTCGAAATCCAGCAAGGCTCAGTATCCTGTTTGCCGTTCTCCGATAGCGTGTTTGACCTTGTCACTGCTGTCAACACACACAACTTCTGGCCTGATTTGGTCACTGATATGCAGGAGATCTTGCGGGTCCTGAAACCCGGTGGAAAGTTGATAATCATCGGGAGTGTGTATGCAGGCGGGAAGAATGACAAGCGGAATCAGGAATATGCGAAATTGGTGGAAATGGCATTCCCCAGCATCGATGAACTTGCCAATCTCTGCGCGCAGGCCGGTTATTCAGAAGTGCAGGTATTCGAGGAATATGGTCGGGGTTGGATGTGTGGCGTCGGCAGGAAACCATTGTAGAAAGTGAGAACGAGCAAGCCCCCCTCTTGGGATGTCCATCATGGTTGAATTCGTCACAGGCGGAGAGGGCAAGGATGAACCTGATCGCGTTCTCCGACGGAAAGCTGCGAGTCAATCCCCAAATCCCCAAAACTGATGGTTTTCGAACCCACTTTACCCCAGGTCACCCATGTACTACATCATCCCCACCCCCAAATCCCTCGACCAGGCGTGCGCCGACCTCGAAGCCGCCGCCAAACGACACGGCTTCGGCGTCCTCCATGTCCACGACATCGGCGCCACCCTCCGCAGCAAGGGCGTCGCTTTCAGCGGCCAGGCCAGGGTCTTCGAGATCTGCAACCCGGTGCAGGCCAGCAAAGTCCTCTCCATCGATATGCGCCTGAATATGGCCCTGCCCTGCCGCATCTCGGTGTATGTGGACAGAGGCCAGACCCAAATCGGCTTGATCGAGCCGGTGCAGATGCTGGCAGCACTTTCTGACCACCCGGCCCTGCTACAAGTCGCCCACGAGGTGCAGGAAAAGATGATCCAGATGGCCGACGAAGCGAGCTGAGCATCCGGCGGCAGTTCGCCCTCGCCGTAACGATTGCGGAGTGGTTGGGCGAGGCGATACCGGATTAGCCTTTCACAGGAGGTGAAGCGTGATGCTGAGCCGCGCACAAGGCCGCGCCGCCGCTTGGCCGCAGCCCACTCTCTGGGGTAGACTCCGGCCTTATGCGTCTGCTTCCCACTTTCGTCTGCACCCTGGCCCTGAGCACGGCCCTTCTCCTCTCCCCTCGCTCCACCTTCGCCCAGGGCCACCCCTGCGACCCGCCCAACGTCCTGCCGAGCGGCGTCTGCAACTTCGACACCTTCTACGGCTCTCCCCCGCGCCAAATCCCATCCGGCTGGACGGCCTTCATCCAAAGCGGCGACCTGACCTATATGCAGGACCTGGACACCTTCTGGGGCGCGCCCAGCCTGCGCATGTGGAGCAACGGCGGCACCTTTCGGGCCGGCATCTACACCCAGGTCGCGGTCACGCCCGGCGCCGGCTATCGGGCCAGCATTGCCTGGGGCGCACCCAACGAACCGGACACCTTTGGCCGCCAGCTTGGACTCGACCCCACCGGCGGCGCCGATCCCAACGCCCCTACCGTCATCTGGGGGCCGATGCACTGGGGGCCGGGGCGTCTCCTCAACTATCCGCCCGGCCAGGGCCCGAACATCGACGTGCGCGCCCGCGCCGTCGGCGACAGGATGACGGTCTTCTTCCTCACCGACCACAACCGCAGCACCGGTGATAACTTCATCTTTGTCGATGCCATCGGCCTCTACCCGGACGAAAACGCGCCTGCCGCCGCCACCCCCACCCCGCCGCCCACCGCCACCCGCGCCCCCGTCCAGGCGCCCGCCCGTTCCCAACCTGCCCCGGCTTCGGCGACGCCCACCAACTCGCCCACGGCCTCGCCCACCCCAACCGCGACGCCCACCCTCACGCCCTCGCCCAGCCCTACCGCTACGTTTTCGCCCACCCCCAGCCCGACTGCCACGGCGACCGCCACCGTCACCCCCACCCGCACCCCCACCCCTTCGCCCACCCCCACCCCCACCGCCACGCCCGGCTTCTTTGGCCGCCTGGCCCCGCGCAGCTTCAGCCGTCTCCATTCGCCCGGCCTCGACTGGCTGGACCTGGCCGGATTCACCGGCGTCCTCATGGCTGCTGGTCTTTTCATCTGGCTTTACCGCCGGCCCCAGGTCTGATATACTTCAGCCATGCCCTCGTAGCTCAATGGCTAGAGCGTCGGTCTTCGGAACCGCAGGTTGGGGGTTCGAATCCCTCCGGGGGTATTTCAGAGGCTATGGCGCACGCACTCGTCGATCAACTTCGTTTCACCCGTTCCGAGTTCCTGCGCGGTCTCGAAGGGCTGGGGGAACAAGACGCGCAACGCCGTCTGGGGCCGATGAATTGTATCAGTTGGAATGTCGGGCATCTGGCCTGGCAAGAACAGCGCTACTGGCTCCAGCGCCTGGCCGGGACCACCCTGCTGCCAGAGTTGGATCGCCAGTTCTGCTACGGCTGCCCGCCGCTCACGCCACCCCTGGCCGAGATGCTGGCCGCCTGGAACGCCGTCATCGCCGCCAGCGACCCACTCCTCGATATGCTCGCTACCGCCGATCTCACGCCTTTTCGCAGCTTCGGCGTCGAAGGCGGCGAATTCGTCACCAGCGTGGGCAACCTGATGCAACGGGTAATCTACCACTACTGGTATCACAACGGCGAGAACCAGGCCATCCGCCAGACGCTTGGGCACAGCGGCTTGCCGGACTTCGTGGGCGACATCGATGTTCTGGCGCCGTACCGGCCGGAATAGGGGCGAAGCTACGGGGTCTTGGCTCTCTCGACCGGGGAATCGCCAAATCGGCTTGTCCCTGCATCTTTAGCGCGCCCCACGGTTGCGGAAGACGCCCGGTTTGAGTACACTTAGGCACTTTTCTAATCCAACCAGGATTGTACCGGAGATGACCATGACTGTGTTAGCAAACACTGCCGCCGCCGAGTTGAAGCCGCGCCACGGCTGGCTCAAGAGCGCCAACGTATTCTATGCGCCGGCGACCTTGACCCCCCTCCTCGAGGAGACGGCTCGCGGCCTTCTCAACGAATTCAGTGTGCTGGGGCACTTCGTGCAGGATGCGCCCAACGACGAAACCACCATCCTGCTCACCACCGCTCGCTACGGCGAGAACCTGAACTGGCGGCAGGCGCCGCTGTTCACAGCCCGCGCCCGATACAAACTCGGCCGCCAGCCGACCATCTACACCCTTGTGCACATCCTGCCCGCCGAGTTGGATGAGCTGCTGGTGCACTTCGAGCAGGCGCTGGCCAAAGACCCACCCGCGCCCGAGGACTTCGAATTCGACGGCCTCTCGCCGCAGGCCTACCTGGTCCTCACCGAACAGGGGCGCCGGGGCGGGCCGATCCTGTCGGTCTTGCGGCTGTTGCAGGCGCAGCTCAAGAGCATCCGCATCTTGCTGGTGGTGGGCGACCAGCACCCCGAATGCGTCTATCACTTCGATCTGGTGGGGGCCTACCCGCGCAGCAGCGCCGATGACCCGGCCGCCTTCTACGAGGACATCGCCCTGCGCATGGTGACGACGGTGAGCACGCGCGAGGTCACACAGCACGAGATCGTCGCCGCGCCGCTGCCCTACGAACTCTGGCGGCAGAGCGGCGCCGCCGAAGCCATGCGCGCCGCCGCCCAGGAGCTTGGCCGCCGCCATTTCTTCACCGAGATGGTGCGCATCGCCGACCTGGTCAACGTGCCGGCGGTGGGCAGCTCGGTGGCCAGCCAATATAGCGAGGGGTGTTTCGGCACCTGGAGCCTCTCCCTGGACGGCCTGGTGGCCACCATCACCGGCAGCGCCCGGCCTGTCGATAAAGACAACATCACCGAAGACGAACTGGTGATCATCACCGGCGTGCGACCGGGCGGCGTGGGCGCCTTCGTCCGCCATGTCGAGGGCAAACGCAACGACCCGCCCAGCTCCGAGGCGGTGGAGATGATCGACATGGATGTCTTGTTGCCCACCGTCCCCCTCGACCCTGCCTTTGGCGACGCCGCCACAGCGCCGGTGGTGCGGTCGAAGCTACACGGGCACCGCGGGGTGGCGTCCTACAACCCGGCCAGGGTCGAATACGTCGCCCTCGACCCACCCTATTTCCACTACATCGTCTCTTGCGCCACCGAAGCCCAGGCGCACGGCGTCAAGGGCGCCTTCTCGCGCTCGCAGTCCTTGCTCAACCCCGACGACCCCCGCCAACTGGCCTTCACCATCCTCCCCGGCCACGGTCTGGTGTTGGCGGAAAAATGGATCCCCGGCAAAGCGCCCTTCCAGGCCATGTGGGAGGCGATGGACGCTGGCGACATCGTCATCGAAAGCCATGTCCCGCAGGGGCCGATCGAGTACGTCGGTTCTGGCGACGAGGCGATGGTCTTGCACGAGCTGTAGGCGGGAACGACTGAAGTCGTTACTACGAGGAGCCTTGACCACTCGTAGTAACGACTTTAGTCGTTCTTAATCGTTCAACTCCAACGCCAACTGCCCGGTGGGGGCGGCGCGGGGTGGGCGCACGGGGGCGCGAGGGGCGAATCGCTGGCGCAGGCGGTCGATGCGGGCGCGCAACTGCTCGCGGTAGGCCCGGGGCGGGTCCTGTTGGCTGAGGTAGAGGCGCCGGTAGGGTTCCAGCAGGTGGGGGTGATGGCGGCGAAGATAGGCAAAGAGCGTGGTGCGGGTAGCGGCATACATGCGGAAGGGCTGATGAAAGCCGACCTCGGCCCCGTGGTCATAGGCGGCCTCGAACAGCGCCGCCAAGTGCACCTCATCGTCGTTGATCCCCGGCAGGATGGGCGCCAGCCCCACCGAGACCGGCACCCCCGCCTTCGCCAGTTCCGCCAGGGCGCGCAGCCGTTGGGCCGGCCCCGGCACATCCGGCTCCAGCTCGCGTGCCAGGCGCTCATCCAGGGTCGTGATTGACATAATCAGATGGAAGCGAGCGGCGCGATGGAGCGAGGCCATGATCTCGGCGTCGCGCAGGGCCAGGGTGTTCTTGGTCACCAGCGCCGCTGGCGTGAGTTGGTCGCGCAGGACCACGAGGGCGCCGCGTGTGAGTTGGTAGCGGCCCTCGGCGGGCTGGTAGGGGTCGGTAGCCGTGCCGATGCTGACATGCTCGCGGCGCCAACCGGCCGCGCGCAGGTCGGCCCGCAGCGCCTGCGCCAGATTTCGCTTCACGAACACCGTTTGGCTGAAGTCCTGATCGGGGTCGAGTTCCAGGAAGGTGTGCGTGTAGCGGGCGTAGCAATACACACAGCCATGCTTGCAGCCGCGATAGGGATTGAGCGACCATTTCATCGCCGGCATGTTGGCGCTCTCCACACGGGTGAGCGCGGTCTGCACGTCGATCTCGATGTAGCGGGTGCGTTCGGGCGCGGCGGTCATGGCAGTCAGGCGGGGGGCAGGAACGAGGATGGGGGTAGGATAACATAGAACAAATGTTCTTGTCAAGCCGGGCTGCCGGGAGTGGGTAGCCGGAGGTGGGTAGCCGGTGCGTGCACTTCGGCGGCGGCTGTGCTACGATCTCTGGGCTGGCCGCAAGGGAGCGGACAAAGCATCGATCTTGCGCGATCAAAACCTTGACAAAATGTCTACAACCTGCTATAACTAGCTTGCCAGTTGACTGTTCCGTGTTCCGTGTTCCGTGTTCCGTGAGGATCGCCGACGTCTTCCCACGCCTCACGCCTCACGCCTCACGCCTCACGCTTCACGCTTCACGCTTCACGCTTCACGCTTCACGCTTCACGTTTCACGCAACACGCAACACGCAACACGCAACACGCAACACCCATCTCAACCTGGCGCTCACCCCTCCCTCCTCCCCTTGCTCCCCGCCTTCCCCTATGGACGCCCTTCTCGACACCATGCCGGCGCTCGACTTTCAGTCGCAGACCAACACCGGCGAACCCTTCCAACTCACCCAGTACCAGGGCCAGCGCCACGTCGTGCTCGTCTTCAACCGCGGCTTCACCTGACCCTTCTGCCGCAAGCATATGGCGCAGTTGCGCCAAGACTATCAGGCATTCATCGCCCGCGGGGCCGAGATCGTGGTCGTGGGACCCGAAGACGCCCGCATGTTCAACTATGTCTGGGATAAGGAGGCCATGCCCTTCGTGGGCGTTCCCGACCCCGACCATATCGTGGCCGAGCTCTACAGCCAGCAGGTCAAACTGCTCAAATTCGGCCGCATGCCCGCCCTGGTGGTCATCGACAAACAGGGCCAGATCCGCTACCGGCACTATGCCAACTCCATGAGCGACATCCCCCCCAACGCCGAAATCCTGGCCGTGCTCGATCAACTCAACCGGCCGGACGGCGGCGCCGCGGCCATCACCCCTTCCCATCTGAGCCACGCCATGTCGGTCTGACCAGGCAGCCATGACCACACTCGAGCAGGTGGCCGTGCGCGCGGGCGTCTCGCCCGCCACCGCCGCCAGGGCGCTGAGCAATGTCCCCACGGTGGGCGGCGGCGCCAGGGCGCGGGTGCTGGCCGCCGCCGAGGAACTGGGCTTCGAACCGGGCCTGGGGCTGCGCCATCCCACCGACGCCCGCAGCCGGCTGATCGGCCTCGTCTTCCCCTACCCGCCGGCTTTTGTCTTCGGCGACCCCAACCTGTTGGTCTTCATGCGCGGGGCCGAGCAACAACTGGCCAGGAGCGATCACGGCCTGGCTCTCTACCCCGCCCGCGAGGACCAGGACCCGGCCAGCGGTCTGCGCCGCTTTCTGGCCACGCCTTTTGCCGACGGCGCCATCATCGTCGGCACGAACGCGATCGAGGCTGCCTGCGAGCATCTTCGCTACCGCGCCCTGCCGGCCGTCATCCTCGGCTATCGCTCACCCTGGGGCCGCGACAACACCATCCACGCCAACAATCGCCACGGCGCCTACTTCGCCACCCGCCATTTGCTCGGCCTGGGCCACACCCGCATCGGCGTTATCGACGCCGCGGTGCCGCTGGCCGATCTTGCCGAACGTCTGGCAGGTCACAGACAGGCCCTGGCCGAGGCCAAGGTCGCGTTTCGGCCCGAACGGGTGGCGGTGGGGGACCTGACCGAACCGAGCGGCGGCGCCGCCGCCAGGCATTTGCTCTCCCTCTCGCCGCCGCCCACGGCCTTGTTTGCCTTCAACGACCGCATGGCCATGGGCGCCATCCACCAGCTCAAAACGGCCGGCCTGCGCGTCCCCGCCGACATCGCTGTGGTCGGCTTCGACGACATCCCCCTGGCGGCCATGTTCGACCCGCCGCTCACCACCGTCCGCCAGCCCGCCCAGGAGATGGGGGCCACCGCCGGCCGCATGGTGCTGGGCCTGGTGGAGGGCAAGATCGAGCGTTTCCCCGAAATGTCATTGCCGGCGTTGTTGGTGGTGCGGGACTCGTGCGGGGCCGGGCTGAGGCCCTCATAGGTCGGCGCTGAAACCGCTCTCGACCCAGGCCAGAAGGCGGCGACGACCCTGCTCGACCAGCTGCTGCATCGCCTCCTGCTCGTCCAGCGCCGGCCATGATGGCTGTGGCCAGCCCGGCTGGCCATAGCCCGGCTGCCACAGCCCGGCCAACTGCGCCCGGCCCAGGTCGGGGTTGGTCAGGGTTTGGCGGTCGAGCACGGCCAGGGCGGCGGCGGCGCCCACCCCATAGCCGTGGGCGGCGATCCCCTGGCCCCGCGCCAGCCGCATCACACCGATCAGCCGGTCGTCCCAGCCCAGCTTGCGTTGCGGGTCGCGCCCCACGCGTTCGACCGTGTCGCGCAGATAAGGATTGGTCATGCGCTCCAGCAGGTCCTCGGCATAGGCGGCAAAACCCGCCTCGGTGAACAAGGGGTCGAGGCCGGCATGTTTGCGGCAGAGGGCCGCGCCCGATTCGGCGATGAAAGCGCGGCGCAGGAACGGCATCGCCCCCGGCAGATCCCGCAACTCGGCGATGCGCGCCCGCCCCGCCATCGCCCCCAGATAGGCAGCCAGGGCATGGGTGGCGTTGTGGCCGTAGAGCTTGGCTTCCTCGAACGGCAGCAGGTCGGGCTTTTCGGCGAAGACGGTGAGGCCGCGGGTGAAGGGGGGGGCGGGGAAGTCGATGGCCGAGATGAGGATGCGGTTGAAGGCTTCGACCAGAAAGGTGCGCGGGCTGTCGGGCGTCACCACCCCCAGCCCGAAGGCTCGGATTTCGGCCGGGTCGGTGACGACGCCGCTCATCTTGCCGATGACGGTGTTCAGGAAGCGGGCCTTTGCCCGGACGGCCTCATGTTCAGCGGCGGGGATGGCCGCCATCACCGCCTCCTGCAGGCGTTCGGCGGCGTGGTTGTGGTTTTCGGCTGTGTAGATGACCGTTCGCGGGCCGCCGTCTCTGGCCTTGCGTCGCAGCCCCTCGGCCAGCACCCGGTGCAGGCTACCCGGCGACTCGGTGGCATAGAAGGCGATGCTGGGGACGGCGGTGGCGATTTCGGCGGCAGCGGCGATGGCGTCGCTTAGCCGCTCGCGGTCGGCCTCCTCGGCCGGGTTTTCGATGGCGACAGGGCCGAGGCTGGCCTGCTCCACCCGATCGGGGTGGGCGATGTTGACGACCACGCGGCCGCCGGCGCGGCGCACCGAGGCGACGATGTCGGGCACGACTTCGGCCACGACCAGCCGCCCGAACTGGCCCGAACGATGCGCTTCGTAGAGGAAGAGTCCGGCCTGGATAGCGCCAAAGCCTAAGCCGACAAACGTGCGGGAGCCTGTGAGGGACATGGGGGGCCTGAAACGTGGAGGCTGGGGGGCGGTCGCGGGTGGGGTTGAGGGTGACGGTGACGATCAAAGGCGTAATAGACAATCCGCCCCCAAAGGGAAACGGCGCGATCAAGCATCATCTTAGCACTTCTCCTCCCCGATCCGCCCATCCCAGCAATCCGCCCATCTCTCCCCCCGATCCGCCCATCCCAGCCATCCGCCCATCTCTCCCCTCGATCCGCCCATCCCAGCCATCCGCCCATCTCTCTCCCCGATCCGCCCATCCCAGCCATCCGCCCATCTCTCTCCCCGATCCGCCCATCCCAGCAATCCGCCCATCTCCCCCCCCGACAGGGGTTGGGCGCATCTTCGCAGCAACGTGCCTGCGCGAGAAGTTGGGCCACTGAGGTTATAATCCCGGCCATGCGGCGCCTCCCTCGCTTCGTCCTCGTCCTCCTCGTCATCGAATTTGTGGATGAACTGGTCTTTGGCGCCGAAGCCGCGGCCTGGCCGCTCATCCGCCACGACCTGGGCCTGGACTACAGCCAGATCGGGCTGCTGCTCGGCCTCCCCGTCGTGGTCAGCGGCGTAGTCGAACCGATCCTGGGCATTCTGGCCGACACCTGGCAACGGCGGGCGCTGATCTTGGGCGGGGGCGTCGCCTTTGCCGTGGCTGCGGCCCTGGTGGGGGGCAGCACCAGCTTTATCATGCTGCTGGCAGCCATGGCGCTCTTCTATCCGGCTTCCGGGGCTTTCGTCAGCCTCTCGCAGGCCACCCTGATGGACGTCGCCCCCGATCGTCATGAGCAGAACATGGCCCGGTGGACCTTTGCCGGGTCGATCGGCGTCACATTGGGGCCGCTGGCGTTGGGCGCGGCCATGGCCGTGGGCTGGGGATGGCGCGGCCTATTCTGGCTCTTTGCCGCCCTGGCGGCCGTGGCCGCCGGCTGGCTGTGGCGAACACCCTTCCCGCCGCCGGCGGCCGCCGAGACCGGGCAGCCGCAGGGGTTCCGAGCGGGGTTGGCCGGGGCCGTGCGGTCGTTGCGCCAGCGCGAGGTGCTGCGATGGCTGCTGCTGCTGCAATTCGCCGACCTGATGCTGGATGTCTTCTTCGGCTACCTGGCGCTCTACTTCGTCGATGTGGCGGGCGTTTCACCGGCGCAGGCGGGCCTGGCCGTGCTTGCCTGGACATCGGTGGGGCTGACCGGTGATTTCCTCATCATCCCGGCGTTGGAGCGCGTATCCGGGCTGGCCTATCTGCGCCTGAGCGCGGCGTTGGTGCTGATCCTGTTCCCGGCTTTCCTGCTCATCCCCGGCTGGTGGGCCAAGCTGGCGCTGGTGGCGGCGCTGGGGCTGCTGAACAGTGGCTGGTATGCCATCCTTCAGGGCCGGCTCTATTCGGCCATGCCGGGCAGAAGCGGCTCGGCCGTGGCCGTCGGCAACCTGTTCGGTTGGTTCGGCGCTTTGCTGCCGCTGGCGATCGGGCTGACAGCCGACCGCCTTGGCCTGGGGCCGGCGTTGTGGCTGCTTCTGGCCGCGCCGATTGCGTTGTTGGTGGGGCTGCCTTATAATCGGGCCTGAAACCGACCATGACCCAACCGACTCCAACCGACTATCTGGCCGCCAGGGAAGGGGCTGTGTTCTACCGGCCGCCCGATCCAGGCTTTCTGTTAGTGGCGGGCGAAGATCGTCTCGATTTTCTGCAACGGCAGACGACCAACGACCTCCGGCTTCTCGGCCCTGGCCTGAGCCTGCGCACCGTCCTCACCTCGCCCACCGCTCGCATCCTCGATGTCCTGATGCTGGTCGAGTGGGGCCAGGCGCTGGCGGCCATCACCCTGGCCGGGCGCGGGCCGCTCAGCGGGCGCGAGCTGCGCGGCAAGATCTTCTTCATGGACAGGGTCACGGTGTCCGATGCCAGCGCCAGCGTCGAGCAGGCCGAGCTGGATGGGCCGGCGGCGGGGGAGACGCTACGGCGGCTGGGGTTGGCGGCGCCACCTGGCCGGGATGAGACGGCCGTTTTCGATCTGAACGGGGCGCGGGTGCAGGTCATCGCCCGGCCCGGTCTCTGCGGCCCCGGCTACCGGCTGTTGGCCACAGGCGAGCGGCCGGAGGCATGGCCGGCGGTCTTGGCGGCGGTCGGCGCCCTGCCGCTGGCTGCCGCAACCACTCAGGTGCTGCGGATCGAAGCCGGTCTGCCCGGCCCCGAGGGCGAACTGACCGACGCCTACAACCCGCTGGAAGTCGGGCTGGACGAACTGATCTCCGAGCGCAAGGGCTGCTACACCGGTCAGGAGATCATCGCCCGCCAGATCAGCTACGACAAAGTGACGCGGCGACTGGTGGGGCTGAGGCTGGGGGCGCCGGCGATGCTTGGAGCCAGCCTGATGGTGGAGGATAGACAAGTGGGCGAGATTACCTCGGCAGCTGTCTCTCCCCGTCTCGGCCCCATTGCTCTGGCGGTCGTCAAACGTCCATACAACAACGCCGGCGCCCTGCTGTCGGCCCTGACCCCAGGTGGCGCCATCGCTGCGACCGTCATCCCGCTCCCTTTCTCCCCGCCCTCCAATCACTAATCTCCAATCTCCAATCCCTCATGTGGCGTTTGCTCATCACCGACCCCGCGCCTGGCCCGTGGAATATGGCCGTCGATGAGGCCGTGGCCCGTTGCGCGGCCGATGGCCTCAGCCCCACCACCTTGCGCTTCTATCAGTGGCAGCCGGGCGCGGTCTCGCTTGGCCGCCATCAGCCGTTGGCCGACATCGACCGGGGGCAGGTCGAGCGCCTGGGATACGGTCTGGTGCGGCGGCCCACTGGCGGACGCGCCATCCTCCACATCGACGAACTGACCTACAGCATCGCCGGTCGGGCCGAGGACGAGGCGTTGCAGGGGGCGGTGCTCGATTCCTACAATCGCCTGAGCGAGGGGCTGGTGCTGGGCCTGCGTCGGCTGGGCCTGGAGGCGGCCAAAGCGCCCGCCACCAACCGGGCCGGGCCGGATGTCAGCCCGGTCTGTTTCGAGGTCCCCAGCGCCTACGAGATCATCATCGGCCCCCACAAGATCATGGGGTCGGCCCAGAGCCGCCGTGGCGGTTACGTCCTGCAGCACGGCTCGTTGCCCTTGCACGGCGAGATCACGCGGCTGGTGGAGGTGCTGGCCGTGGGGGAGGAGGCCGAGCGCGAGGGCCTGCGCCGAACCCTGCGCCAGCGAGCAGCCACGGTAGAGACGTTGCTGGGCCGCCGGGTGACGTTCTGGGAGGCGGCGACCGTGCTGATCGATGGCCTAAGCTCGGCCCTGGGCATCGATCTCGAACCGGGCGAACTGACGCCGGCAGAACTCGATCTCGCCCACCGTCTCGAAGCCGAAACCTTCGCCCACCCCGCCTGGCTCGAACGAGTCTGAGCTTTCGCTGCGCCATCCGCACTCAGCTTTCCCCATGGTCATCGGCTCCGCCCTCATCGAACTCGACATCCCCGAAAACGGCTCGCTGAAGGACAAGCGCCGGGTGGTGAAATCGGTCATTGCCCGGCTGCGGCACGAATACAACCTGGCTGCGGCCGAGGTGGACGCCCACGACGAGTGGCAGCGGGCGGTGCTGGCCATCGTCACCGTCTCGACCGACCCCGGCCACGCCCACAGCCTGCTGGAGAAGGCCGTGGCCGCGCTCGAGGCCTGGCGGCTGGACTGCAACCTGGCCGGGTATGAGATCGAGCTGTGGTGACGGCCCGCCACTCAGTCCGCCACTGCAACCCTTCTCCCGATACGCCCCACGCCCCACGCACCACAGAACACGGAACACGGAACCCGGAACACGCCATCCGGCGATCAACGTCATCCTGCCTACCGCACCAACCGCCGCACCAGCATACTGCCCAGGATGGCGCAGGCGTCGGTAGAGAGGTGGCGGGGGGCGGAGGCGTCGAAAAGGATGCGGTAGGAGGCGGGGAAATCTTCGTCGCCTTGCCAGCAGGCGGCCAGCAGGGGAGCACGGGGCAAAGGGCGAAAGGCGAAGGCGCGGTCGGCAAAGGGGACGGGGACGCCGCCAGCGGCGAGGGCGGCGGCGGCGAAGGCATCGGCATCCTGACCGAAGCGCCGGGCCAGCGGCTGCCCGGTGTAGCCCTGAAAAGCCTGGGCATAGAAACGGCCGTCGGGGAGCTCCGAGAAAGCCATCCATCTCCCGGCTACAGCGGCGCCCTGGCTGTGATGCAGGTGGTGGAGCAGCAGCGCCTGCGCGAGGTCGTCGAGGGCGCTGCCGGCGGCAGAACGGAAGCGGAGGGCGGGGAAGACGGCCTGGGCGGGTTCGCCCCAGAACGGCAGGATGATGGCGACGCCGCCCTCCTCCTGCCGCAGTTCGGCCCCCGACCGCTCGGCCAGCGCCGCCGCCTCCATTTGTTGCAGGTCGTGGCGCAGGCTTTCGGCGTAAGCGGCCAGGGGCTGGCGGACGCTTGGGTCCAGCCGCTCGGCCAGGGCCTTTTGGAAGAGAGAGAAGGCGCTCATCCAGCGAACAACGCCTGACAGCTCTCGCCAGACCTGCCAGGCGTCGGCTCAAGCCACTGCGACGGGTTGCGGTTGCGGGACGGGCGCAATCCAGGGCACGGCCGCCCGCTCCAGCCCGGCCTCGGCGATGATGCGGGGGACGATGGCCTCCCAGCCGACGGCCATGAGGTGGAAGCCGTGCACGCCCTGCAACGGCTTGATCTTCGCCATCAGTTCCAGGGCGATGGCCACGCCTTCCTCGGCGGCGCCATCGCCGGCGGCTTCCATCCGCTTGAGCAGGCGGTCGGGGAGGACGACGCCGGGGACTTCGTGGGCCATGTATTCGGCCATCTTCAGGCTCTTGGGCGGGGTGATGCCGACGAGGATATAGACTTTGTCCAGGAGGTCGCGCTTCGCCAGCTCGTTCAGCCAGATCTCCAGCCCATCGGCGTCGTAGACCAGGTTGGTCTGGAAGAACTGCGCCCCGGCGTTGACCTTTTTCTGCTCGCGCAGGGCCTGGATGCGGGGGTTGGAGGCAAAGGGCGAGGCGGCCGCGCCCAGGAAGTATTGCGGCGGCTGTTTGATCGTGCGGCCGTCCAGATAGCGGCCCTCGTCGCGCAGCCGGCGCAGGATCCACAGCATCTGCACCGAGTCGATGTCGATGATGTCCATGCGCCCGTGCGGCGGCGGCCCCAGCCGGGGGCTGTCGCCCGACAGACAGAGGATATTGCGGATGCCCAGGGCGCTGGCGCCGATGACATCGGCCTGAAGGTTCGTGCGGGTGCGGTCGCGGGCGGCGATCTGCAACACCGGCTCGGCCCCGCGCTGAAGGGCGAAAATGCTGCAGGCCAGGCTGGACATGCGCGGGGTGGCCGAAGGCGAATCGGTGAAGTTGACGGCGGCGACGTGAGGCTTGACCAGGTCGATGTTCTTTTCCAGCAGGTTGGTGGCGGTGCTCATGGGCGGCGCCACCTCGGCGGTGACGACGAATTCTCCCGCCTTCAGCCGGCGTTCGAGTTCAGAAACCGGCCCGGTGTAGGCGGGGGCATGGTAGGCGGCGTCGCCCTGCCACCAATCGGGTTGGCGCACGGGCCGAAAGACGCTGTCCAGGACTTCGATGCGATGGTGGGCATCGCGCCCGACCACCGCCCCGGCGACGTTCCGCACTCCCACCTCTTTGACCTGATCCCAGACATCGCCCCAGGTCTCGCCGCCGACTTTGTCCCAGTCCAGCGGCGGCAGCACCTCCAGCAGCATCTCCTCGCGGCCCATCTTGATGGCGCGCTCGTAGATGTGATACCAGATGCAGGGGCGGGTCTCATCGACATAGCAGTGCTCGGAAGTGGAACCGCCGCAGGGGCCGTTGCGCAGCCCTTTGGGGCATTCCATCGGGCAGATGAAGGCCGTCTCTTGCAGCAGGCAGTTGCCGCACATCCGGCAACCCCACAGCGGGCCTTTGACCAGCCGTTCGCTGCGGGCCAGGAGACGACGTCCGAATCGCTCTTTTTTGTGGAAGGGAGAATAGGCCGGTTGCCAGCGGCGGCCAGGCGTGAAGACGGGCATTTTGGTTCTCCTTTGGTTGTGTGAATATGGGGGCGTGGAAACCACGCCCGTACCGGCGTCGATCCGCGTTCATCCGCGTACCGATTCCGCCCAGGCTATTCGTCCGCAGCCAGGCAGGTGAGGGTGTCGAGGACGCCGGGTATGGGGTGGACTTCTTCGTGGACGATGCGGCTGAGCCGGGCGACCGAATCCACCTGGACGACGGCGACGGCGTCGTAGGGGCCGAAGGTGAGGTGGGCCTCGCTGACGCCGGCCAGTTTCTTGGTGTTGCGAACGACTTCTGCGCCCGAACCGGGGCGGATTTTGATCAGAATGTAGGCTTTCATGAGAGGAGGTGTCTTGATGGGAAATCAGGCATCGCGGCGGCGCAGGAACACCGCCCAGTAGATGGCGGCGACCAACGCGACGCCGCCGATGATGTTGCCGATGGTGACGGGGATGAGGTTGTTGAGGAAAAAGGCGTTCCAGGTCAGGCCGCTCAGGTCGAGCTTGGCCGTCTCGGCGGCTTTGGCGGCGAAGGCCGGGTCGAATTGCTTGATCAGCAGTCCGATGGGGATGAAGTACATGTTGGCGATGCTGTGCTCGAACCCGGCGGCGACGAAAGCGGTGATCGGGAAGAGGATGGCGGCGATCTTGTCGATGGTGCTGCGGGCGCTGAAGGTGAGCCACACGGCCAGACAGACCAGGGCGTTGCAGAGGATGCCGAGGACGATGGCCTGGCTGAAGCCGAGGTGAGCCTTGCTGTTGGCGATGCTCAAGGCCGTCGTCCCCACGGCGCCGCCGCCGAAGGTGTATTGCCGGGCGATGAAGACGAGCACGGCCGTGCCCAGGGCGCCGACGAAGTTGCCAAAGTAGACGATGACCCAGTTGCGCAGCAGGGCGGTGGTGGTCACTTTGCGGCTGGCCCAGGCCATGACGATGAGGTTGTTGCCGGTGAAAAGCTCGGCCCCGCCGACGACGACGAGAATGAGGCCGAGGCAGAAGACCAGGCCGGTGAGCAGGCGGGTGACGCCATAGGGCCAGGCTCCGCCGGTGCCGGCGGCGATGGTGGTGGCGAAAACGGCGCCCAGGGCGATGAAAGCGCCGGCCAGGATCGCCAGGGCGATCATTTCCAGCGTTTTCGTCTCGGCCTTGCGCACGCCGACGTACTCGGCGCGCCGCGCCATTTCGGCCGGAAGAAGGGCATCGATGCGGATTTCAGTGGTCATTGTTGGTTGTTGTTGTTGGATGTGAGGTGGTTGATGTTTGTTATTGGTAATTGGTTATTGGAGATTGGAGATTGACGCTAATCTCCAATAACTAATCTCCAATCTCCAATTACCAATTACTGCTCCAAATAGCCATCAGCATAGATAACTCTGTTGAGCAGAATCTGGACGGTCTTCCAGATGGCCAGTTGGTCGGGGTCGGTGAGGTCGAAGTCGTGGGGCGATGGCTCCTCCATGGCGGCGATGCGGTCGTGTAAGGCGAGATAGCAGCGCCCGACCGGGGTGCTGCCGTCGCGCGTCTCGATGATGCGGATGACGTTCTTCTGCTCATGGTCGAAGGGGTCGGCGATCATCATCTTCAGGCCCGCGCCCATCAGCATGGCGGCGTAGGTGCGGTTGATGAGCGGCCGGTTTTCCTTCGGCACGGCATTCGAAACGTTGGAAAGGCCCACCGAGATGGGCGGGGTCGGGTCCCAGGCCACTTGCAGGGTCTGGATGGCGCCGATCAGCTCCGGGCAGTATTGCTGGCAACCGGAGACAGTCAGCACCAGGGGGTCGATGATCAGGTCGGAGATGGGGAAGTCGATATCCAAGGCGCGGGGGATGAGCTTCTCGATGGCGATGTTGACGCGCTCATCGGCGCTGACCGGGATGCCCGATTGCCCCATGGTCAGGGCGATGAGCCGGGCGCCGTACTGCTTCGCCACCAGCGGCACTCGCTCCAGCCGCTCCGGCTCGGCGCTGGTCGAGTTGATGAGCGGTTGGGCTTTGGTCACGCGCTTCAGCCCGGCCTCGATGCCCAGCAGGTTGGTGCTGTCGAAGCTGAGGGGGACATCGACCACGGCCTCGACCGTTTGCACCATCCAGGGGAAGACCTCCTCCCAATCGGCCTTGCGCGGCCCCAGGTTGAGGTCGAGGGCCTGGGCGCCGTGCTCGACCTGGCGCACGGCCAGATCCTGGAAGAATTTGGCATCGCGCGCCTTCAGCGCCTCTTTGACTTTGTCAGAAATGATGTGGATGTTTTCGCCGATGATGTACATGGTTTCCTCGTGATTGCGGAATTCGGATTGCGAATTGCGAAATGAAGGATGAACTGCCCATTTCGCAATCCGCAATCCGCATTTCGAGATTTACTTGCTGGCGACGATGCCAATTTTGTGAATAAAGTCGTCGCGCGATTCGGCGCGATTGGCCTCTCGATCATTGGCGCCGAACGATGTTCCTGCCTTCAGAAGTTGATAGCCCATCACACTCGTAACTGTGTTTCTGGGCAAAGAAGCCACAAACTTGATCGTCCGCAAAGCAAACTGCTTCGTCCGCTTTTCCAGATCGCTCTTGTCCATACGTTCCTCATTTCGCAATCCGCAATCCGAAATCCGAAATCCCAGCAGTTACTGACGGAAAGAGATTTGCATTCGTGTGCGGTAAAAAGAGAGCCGACATGAACGCCTCGTAGAAACTGTTGTCGGCGGACAACTCGATATAGGTCATGCGGGCGGCAATGTCCTGGATGCGCTTGCGGGCGGCGGGGTCGAGCAAGGCCCGGTAGGCGCCCAGCACGGCGGTGTTGCCCAGGAAATGGAAGCGATCCCAGGGCAGGTCGGGCAGCAGGCCGATCTGCACCGCCTTTTCGACATTGATGTACTTGCCGAACGAGCCGCCGATCAGCACCCGCTCCACCGCCGACAACGGCGCGCCCAGGCGCTCGGCCAGCACCGTGAATCCGGCGTAGATGGCGGCTTTGGCCCGGATCAGGTTGTCGATGTCCACCCGATTGATGGCGATGTCGCGCCCGTGTGCGGTCTCGGCGGCCCAGGCCACCACATACTCCGGCCCGTGCTCGCCCTCGCGAGTGCGCGGCGTCGGCAGATCCAATTTCACATTCCCGGCCTTGTCCACGACGCCGGTCAGGAACATCTCGGCCAGAAGCGAGATGAGGCCAGAGCCGCAGAGACCGCGCGCCTTTTCGTTGCCGATGACGCGATAGCTTGGCTCGAAGCTGGCGCCGTTGATCCACACTTCCTCGATAGCCCCGCGCGTCGCTCGCATCCCATCCACCACGCCCGCGCCCTCGAAGGCCGGCCCGGCCGAACAGGCGCAGGCCACCAGCCATTCGTTCGAGCCGAGCACCATCTCGCCGTTGGTGCCCACATCCAGGAACAGCGTCAACTGCTCGCTTTCGCCCGCGCCTGATGACAGCACCCCGGCCGTGATGTCGGCCCCCACATAGCTGGCCACGCCCGGCAGACAATCCACCGCCGCTTCGGGGTTCACCGCCAGCCCCGTCTCGGCTGCGGTCAGGGGCGGGACGTCGTTCACGGCGGTGACGAAGGGCGCCAGGCGGATGCTGGCCGCGGGCAGACCCAGGAAGAGGTGGATCATGGTGCTGTTCCCGGCCACCACCGCCTTGACGATGTCGTTCGCATCCGCCCCCGCCCGCTGGCAGGCGCGCTCGATCAGCCCATTGATCGTTTCCAGCACCCTCGCCCGCAGCTCCTCGGCCCCGCCGTTCTTGCTGGCATAGATGATGCGCGAGATCACATCCTCCCCACGGGCGATCTGGCCGTTGTATTCCGCCGCCTGCGCCCGCACCTGGCCGCTCACCAAATCCACCAGCCAGACGGTGACGGTGGTGGTGCCGATGTCGATGGCCAGCCCCCACAGCGGCGTCGTTTCAGCCACGTGGCCGGGGCGCAGGTCGATGAGGCGCGCCGGGCAATTGGGCGAGCAATCCCAGTCGGGGATGTCGAGGATGGCCGTGACCTGCCAATCGCCCTGGCGCAGCACGCCGCCGATCCGCCGCAACAGCGGCAGCGAGATGGCAACGTCGCTGCGGTCGCTCTGGCGGCGCAGGGCCGTGCGCAGGCGGCTCCAGTCATCGGCCTGGTCGTCCAGGCTGGGCGGGGTCAAGCTCAACGACAGGCGGTGGATGGTCTGATGGGTGCGGAAGTGGTAGCCAGCCGGGACCTGCACCTCGGCGGCCACGCGGTCGACCGTCAGCCGGCGCTCGACCTTCTCCTGCGGCGGGACGAGCACCGTGGCGTCGCCTTCGACCACCGTCTGGCAGGCGAGGGCGTAGCCCTGGGCGATGTCCTCGGCCGAAAGCCGCAACGAACTCCGCCGCCGCACGCTCCCAGACGCCACCTGCACGGCGCAGCGCCCGCAGCGCCCCTGCCCGCCGCACGGCTGGTTGATCTCGACCCCCGCCAGCCGCGCCGCCTCGGTCAGCAGGGCGCCGGTGGCGACGCGAGCGGCGTGGGTAGAGTCGAAAAGGACGGTATGTTGGCTCATGCCTGGCCTAACTCGGCGGATTTCAGCGATGTTTCGAGCACTTCGCCCACCCAACTGTTCAGGCTCTTCCTGGCCATGCGGGCGCGCAGGTACAGGTCTCGATGCAGCTCGGGGGAAATGCGCACCACGAATTTGCCGGAGAAAGGTCTCTCCGGCTCCTCGCCGCGCACAGCGCAGAACTCAAGATAGTCGTCAACCGAGTCGTGAAACGCCCCGCGCAGTTCCTCGACCGACGTGCCCTGAAAGGTGATCACGTCGCGCAGATTGACCACCTCGCCGTGGAAAATACCGGCTTCGTCGTCATATTCGACTCTGCCAACATAGCCTTTGTAGGTCATCATGGTCTCTTCTCAGGATGGCTTCAATTCGGCAGCCGGCCCATCACCCCCATCATCCACTTCATGCACTTGTGGCCGAAGTCGAAGAACATCAGCGGGCAGCCGGCGGCGATGACGGTGATGCCGTTCTCACGGCAATACTGCGCCGCTGCATCCGAGTGGCTGCCGGGCATGAAGGTATTGTCGTGCATCCACACGCGGGGCGCACCCCCCTGTTTGGCGTCGCGCACGATCCCTTCGACCAGCTCCGGCTTGGTGCTGATGACGACGCCATCGACGCCGCCGGGGATGGCTTGCAGGGTGGGGTAACAGGGGTCCCCTTCGACGGCGTCGGCGTTGGGGTTGACGGCGAAGACCTGGTAGCCTTTGCTGCGCAGCGTCTTATAGATCAAGTTGGCGGCATCCTGCTTACTGCGCGAGACGCCCACCACAGCAATGCGTTTTTGGGCCAGGAAATCCTGGGCCAGGGTATTGAGATTTGACATAGCTTATGATTTTTTGCTTTCTGGTTACCAAGAGCCACGA
This sequence comes from Caldilineales bacterium, assembly GCA_019695115.1. Taxonomy (GTDB): domain Bacteria; phylum Chloroflexota; class Anaerolineae; order J102; family J102; genus SSF26. Next base: position 22,384 of record JAIBAP010000028.1, read on the forward strand.
ATTGCACGAATTCGCGCGAAAAGCCTACAGCCTGATTTCGTGAAAATTCGTGAAATTCGTGGCAAAAAACCGACCTGTCGTTCAAAGAACTTCCTTTTGCACGAATTTGCACGAAAAACCTACAGCCTGATTTCGTGAAAATTCGTGCAATTCGTGAAATTCGTGGCGAAAAACTGACCTGTCGTTCAGAGAACTTCCTTCATGAACCGGGGCAGATCGACCGCCTCGCGCGGGCCGACGTGGATTTCCCAGCCGGGCAGCTCGGCCTCCAGCTCGCCAGAGAGCACAGCCACATGACCGGGGAGGACGATGCGCTTGCGGGCGACCTTGTCGGCCAGGCCGAAACGCTTCACATCCTTGGCGATGCGCTCAGCGTCGAACTTGCCCGCGGCCCAGGCCGTCAGCACGCTCATGCCCTCGGCGTCGGCTACCACCAGCCAGGCCGGCAGCCCCGACCCTTCGACCTCGTTGGCCACGCTGAAATAGGTGATACTGAAGTTGGTCGTGACCAGCACCGGGTCTTCGGGTTTGGGATTGTTGATCTCGTACACGCCCGGCTGCACCTGGATGGGCTTTTGCGGGTCGGTGTAGATGTTCTGCCGCAGCACAAGCAGCGGATAGACGTGTTCGGGCGCAAAGTGGTCGATGACGACGAAGCCGGCGTACTTGGCGATAGCCTGCGCCGCCAGCATAGACTCAGCAGCAGCGTCTGGCGCCACCGAGGGAAAAGCAATGATGGGGAAGCCCAACGGCCGGAAGTTCTTCTTCAGCGCCAGCCGGCGGATTTGCGTGTTGAGCGCCAGCGAAGCGCCGAAATCCCGCGCGCCGGGGTCGAGCACCATATCTTCGACGCCCTTGCCCTTGATCTTCTCGGTCAAATCGGCCAGCCCGTCCAGGTCGGCGGCGCTGACGATCAGCGGGACTTTGTTCTGCGCCGCCAGATCGGCCATCTCGGCCCAGTTGTCGGCAGCGGCCATGCCGATCAGCGGCGTTTCCCCGCCCAGCGCGGCCAGCCCGGCCGCCAATGCCGCCGCCTTGCCCAGCAGGGTGAGCGGGCGCTGGCTGGCCCCGCGCACGGCCTTCACCGCCGCGGCGAAGCTCGCCGGGTCGCCGGCAACCGACTCGACGGCGAAGCCATCGATGGTCAGGTCGATGCCGACATAGTTCACGCGGTAGGCGTCGGCTGCCGCGACTTTGGCCGCGATCTCTCCCGCGCTCAGGTCGTCGCCCACGCGCACGAACAGGCCCGGCCGGTTGTAGAACGTCTTCTCGTGGCGGAAGAGGACGACCTCGTTGCCGGCTTTCACCTGGTTGCCGTTGGCGCGCAGCGAGATCAGACGCACGGGCGGGGCCGCCGACTCGGAAAGCTGAGCTTTGGCGTCTTCCTTGACATGCGGACAGGCCGCCAATTCGACCTGCTTCGCCGCCAATTTCATGGCAAAAGCCAAACAGGTGGGAAAACCGCAGTCTTTGCAGTTTGTCTGCGGCAGCAGTTTATAGATTTGAATGCCGGATAAAGCCATGGGTTATCTCCTTTCGGGGTATTGCGGGTTCCGTGTTCCGTATCCCGTACTACGCAACACGCATCACGCATCACGCAACACGCATCACGCAACACGCATCACGCAACACGCATCACGCATCACGCATCACGTTTCACGCCTTCATCAAACCCTCGATCGCGATCCGCACCCGCCTTATGCTTTCGGGATGGCGGAGGACGACGATATCGGCGCCGGATTCGAGCAGCGAGACGGCCGTGAGGGTTTCCCAGGCGACCCCGCGCTCGGTCCAGTCGCCCCAGGCCGAGGGCACACCGGCGCCGACCTTTGCCTCTTTCGTCTTCCAGGCCTCGAAACCAGGGGTGACGAGCATGGGCAATTGGGTCATGCGGTCGCCTTGCAAGGCGGCCAGCCGCAGCCGCTCCATCACCGAGTAGCCATACTCGATGCCGTAGCCGACGGCGCCGGTGGTGGGGTCCATGATCACGCGGTCGAGCGGCATGCCCATATCGGTGATCAGGATGTTGAGCTGCTTGGCAAGATTGACATCCATGGGCGTGCGGGCGCTGACGAGATGGCCGTTGGCCATGGCCGTGGCCACGATGGTGCGATAGTTCTTGTCTTCGCAGATGCCCAGCAGCAGCCGCTCGCCCTTGGTCGCTTCGGCCACCGCCACCAACAAGTTGTTGTCGGCGTCGGCCTGGCCCGGCCCGAAGACGGCAAGGGGCAAGTCGCAAGCCGCAAGTACGGACTTCACCGCCGCCACAGCCGCAGCCGGCGTCGTCGGTTTGCCGTTGGCGTCGTTCAGGCTGAGGGCAAGGACGATGAGGTCGGCCCCGGTTTCGGCGGCGGCTTTGGCCCAGGCGCCGGGGTCGTTGGCCGCCTCGCCCCAGGCCTGCAGCAGCACCGGCGACCAGTCATCCGGCCGGCGGTCTTTGATCTCGACGGCGATGAGCGGCCGGTTCGGCGTAGGCGCCTCGAAGTGCATAAAGGGCAGCGTCTTCTCGCCGCCGACGATGACGGTGTGGCTGCGCGTGCCGCCCTCGCCGGCCGTGGCGCCGAGGGTGATAGCCTGGACGGAGCCGGGCCAGGCGTCTTTGAGGATTTCGACGGGCATGGGTTTCTCCTGGTTTCGGAAGTGCGACGCACCTCCGAGCAACCGTAGGTTGCCGTGCGTCGCACTTGGAAAGTGACTGCTCTATTCGCTCAAGCCTGGTTCCGGCTCGGCAAGGGACAAGGTCATGGGGTTTGGTTCGTAGGTCGTCAGGTTCTCGACCTCGACGGCGATGCGTAAACCGACGCTACGGAGCAAGGAGTTCAGGCTTGCCAGTTGCGGATTGCCCGTCGCCGATAGCATTTTGTAAAGGCTCTCACGGTTGAGGCGGGTTTCGCGGGCGACTTTGGTCATGCCGCGCGCCTGGATGATATCGCGTAGAGCTAACATGAAGACTTGTTGGTCGCCATCCTCGATGGCTGCGTTCAGATAGGCTGCCGCCTCCTCAGGGTCTTGCAGATCTTCGAGTAAGCCATCGATGTAGGGTCGTGTAGGGGGGTAGCTCATGATTTCCTCCGTTGGTATTCCGACCAATGTGCCTGCGCCAGCGCGACATCTTGAGACTGGGTCCGTTTATCGCCGCCGCACAACAAGAGGACGACCGCATTGCCTTGCCGCCCGAAATAGACGCGATAGCCAGGGCCGTAGTCGATGCGAAGTTCGTTGATACCGCCGCCAACTGAATGGCTATCGCCGAAGTTACCAACGCGCACGCGGTTGATACGAGCTCGCACTCGAATGCGCGCTTCTCGATCGCGCAGATGGTCAAGCCAATCCCTAAAGGGGCTATGCCCATCCTCGGTCTGGTACTCGAGGACTTCGATGGTGACGGTGTCAAGCATAGTGTAGCATAAAAGCTACGGATTATCAACGGAGAGGCAAGGAAATCAGTAGCCGGTAGATCGGGAAATCGGAGCTGCATTCGCCAGGGTTCCCGATCTACCGGCCTTCAGGTCTACATCAGAAGATCGGGTCCATCATTAGCGCCGGATGGTTGTGCTCCTCCATCCAGGCCAGCAGTTCATCGACGGTGCTGACGGCGCGCTCGTCGGCGATCTTGTCGATCAGATCGGGGTCGCCTTCGCGGATCGCCGCCGCCTTGAATTCGTCGGCCATCGACTCCTTGAGGAAGCTGCTCATCCACACCACGCGCTTGAAGCCGCCGTCGGCATAGATGAACTTGGGGCTGATCAGATAGTACTTGCCCACGCCCATCACGCCGGGTGTCTGCAAGCCGCCGCCGGCGATGCCCGCCAGGGTGCTGAAAGTCATCCCGGCCGGGGTCATGCTGGTGTCCTCGCGGCTGACCACCATCACACCGTTGGCTTCGGGGATGAGCATGACGATGCATTCGAAGCAGCCACAGTTCTTGACATGGATGCCGTTGGCCAGGTAGCTGTTCACATCCAGCAGGCTGAGGTTGTAGACATGCCGGAAGCGGCCATCATTGGCGACGGGGACGGCGCTGGTGACGGTGTCGAGGAAGAAGTCGGTCTCCAGCCAGGGCGACAGCACGGCCTCCGTCTCAGGGGCCTCGGCCACGACGGTTCGCACACTATCGGCGATCGGGCGGGAGCGGCCAGTCTGGTAGTAGAACAGGGTCGAGCGACTCAAGGCTGACCGGCTTTCGGGCAGGCTGGCCAGGGCTTTGCCGGCGGCATAGGGCAGCACTTGCTCTTGGGTCTTGTCCAGACGCCTGGGCAGGGCGGCGATCTCGGCCAGCACCGCCGCCTTCGCCGGATGGCGGGCCGGGATCAGTTCGGCAAAGCGGCGCAGGTTGCCGCCGTGGATTTCCACGCGGGCGACGGAGCCATCCAATCGCACCTGACTGAGCACGCCCAATCGCTTGAGCAGCAGCTGGAGATGTCGCGCCGCCCTTACGTCGCTGTGGCTCAGATAGGCTTCGCCCACCGGCCAGCGGTCGTCATAGCGCCGCAGCCGCACCGAGCCGTCGCCATCGAAGGCGCCAGCCAGGAAGGCGGCGATGTGCGCTTCGGGCAGCCCGACCATCCGAGCCAGGTCCCAGACCCGACCTTCGTTGTCTTCGGCCCGCATCCGCAGGCCGAAGGCTTCGGCCAGGAGACCGAGGACGAAGTTGTTGCCGTAGAGATCGGTGCTGGGCCGGGTCGCTGTGATCTTCCGGCCGGCGATGACGCCTCCGCCCCCCTTCTTGCGCTCGCCCAGAGGCGCATCCGCGAACAGGCGATGGTAAATCTCGGTGTACCGTGCCAGCAGGCTGGGGTCGCTGTTGGTGAAATTCACCCGGCACCAGTGCGGCCCTTGCCAATCGAGGGAGCCATCCGATGCCAGCAGGCCGAGCAAGTAGAACAGGTCGGGGTCCAGTTCGGGCAGGGCTTGCGAAGCCTGGCCCGAAGGTGAAGCGACGGCGCCGATCTGCAGTTTGAAGACATCCCACGGCTCGCCCAGCGCCTCGACCAGCGCGCGCAACGTGCGCAGTGGGAGGGAGGGCAGGCGCGGGTCGGGCAGATCCAGGCCGAGGGAGCGGTAGGCGGCTGTCCGTGAGCCAAAGCGCTCCCGCAATCTGCTTTCGAGACCCCCCAGCAGAGCAGCATCCACCACCCGGCAGTCAGCGGGGATCAGATCGATGGCAGCCGGTATTTTGCCGGGCAGCCGCAGATGCTTGAGGGCATACACGCGGTCGCCGGCCTGGATTTCGTCGGCCCGCACCCAGGGCCCGTGCCCGTTCTGGCCCCAACGATCGACGGCCACTTCATGGTTGGGCGTCAGCACCAGTTCCAGACCCGATTTGGTGCCGATGCGGATCAGCGTTTCTGGGGCCGGGTTTTTGTGCAGGCCCAGCAGATGGCTATCGACCTGACGCCCGCGCTCGTCCAGCGAAGCGAGCCGTTGCTGCTCCTCGTTGCCGGCTTCGACGAATTCACCGATGCGCCGAACCGTGCCATCGACCAGCACTTCGGTGTCGGCAGACAGGCAGGCCGTCATCGGGTTCTCCATGATCGAGTACATCGCCACTTCGTTGACGACGCCGTGCGAGCCGATCTTGGCGTAATCGTTGGTGCCGGTCCAGTAGCCCTTCTTCGTATCCAACGACCGGAACAGCTTGATTGGCTGGTTGGGGCCGGTGGGATTGATGCTGAACGAGGCTTTGCAGTCCAGCCAGTTGTAGGCGCCGCACAAGCCCAGGCGTTCGGGGCTGATGACACAGACGTGGTTCGGGGCGAAGGATTGGCAGTTCTTGACCACGACGCCGTTGACGACGTAGTTGTGCGTTTCTTCGACGCTGAAGTTGTACACCCGGTCGTAGGTGGCAGCCACCCGTTCGACCGTTTCGACTTTCTGGAAGCGAAGGTCGGCCTCGGCCCAGGCGCGCAGCGTCTGATAGTCGGGGTCATCGGCGGGAACGGCTGCGGCCAGATGGTCGAGCACTGCCGCCAGTTTGACCTTGCTGGGGCGGCGCTGGCCATCGCGCCAGGCAACCCAGGTCTTGTAATCGACCGGGAGTTTCGTCACCGGCACGGCATAGGCATCCAGCAGGCCGGCCAGCCGGGGGCCGCACGAAAGCGGGACGGCGTCGTTGCGCACCACGTGGCGCGAGTCAGAGCGAATGGTGATCGCTTCCAGGCGGGCGCGCTTGGCCGGATGCTCAGCGCCAACCCTCTCGCGGAAGCGGATCGTATCGGTGTCGGAACTGGTTGCGACCTGATAACCGCGCCTGATCGGGCTGATGTAGCTGATGATGCCGAGCTTCTTCAGCAGCAGGTGGATGTGTCGCGCTTCCAGTTCGGTGCGAGTGGTGAAGAATGCCCGCTGGCCAGTGACATGACCATCGCCATCGAAAAGGCCGCGCAGGAAGGCCGCCACCAGGTCGTTCGGCAACGATGAGATCACATAGCCCGTCCATTTCTGCTCCTCGTCTGGCAGGCCGATGCCCAGGCCATTGAGCAGACGCCCATGCAGCGTGTTGCCGGCGACCGACACAGTCGTTTCCTTGCGGCCAACGACGACCAGATCACCAGAAATGCCGGTAACCGGCGGTACCATGCGCTCGGTGGGGCCGCGCCCGAACCAGTCGGCAACGATGGCGGCGAAGCGCCGGCTCAGCGCCGGCTCGGTGTTGGTGAATTGCACGAATACGCCGCTCTGTCCTTGCTCGCCCCGCCAGCGCACACTGCCATCCGACGCCACCAGCCCGGCGATATACAACAGGTCGGCGTCCAACTGGGTGCGAGAAAGTACAGTCTCGAACTGGAACTCATGCAGGTCCCCCTTGAGATCATCCCAGTTCTGGCCCAAAGCCGCCACGACCCGCTTGAGTTCGCCCAGGGTGAGGCGCTGGTGCGAGACCTCCTGGTGCGGGTACAGTGCACTGTACAGGCGCCGATAGGGGATGTCCAACTGGGCTGCGGCGTCGGTCAGATTGCCATACTTCGCCAACGCCCACTCGCTCAGCCGGGCATAGAAGGCTTCATCTGCGACCTTGTAATCGTCTGGCAGATAATCCACCACGAAGGGCCTGGGTCGCTCCTCGGTGTCCATCTCGGGCAGGGCGTCCACCAGGTAGTCGCCGGGATTGAGCTTGCCGGCCGGCGCCCAGATCAGTCCTTCGGGACGATCGACGAGGACTTTGTGATTGGCGGTCAAGGTCAGGGCATTGCCGTTGCGCAGCCCGATGCGCACCAGCACTTCGGGAGCAGGGTTGATGAATAGCTCGCCCATCGAACGCCGGGCAAGATGGTTTTGGTCGAAGGTCATCACCGGGCGTAGCCCGTTCTCGATGGCGTTCTCGACCAGCTTATCCACGGCCAGGAAGGAGCCATCCGCCAGCACGACATCCTGATCGGGCGGGACGCAGAGCGTGCACGAATAAAACTCCTCCACCTTGTCATCGGTCAGGTCGGCCAGGCGCTTGTTGCGATAGTCGTAAGCCTCGCGCGCCGTATCGAGCCAGGCGTGGAACTGGCCTAGATCGGTGTAGATCGTCACCTGCACCTTGTCGACGATGGCGCCGAAATCGGTCTTGAAGCGGGCGTGCAGGATTTTGCCGAAGTGCTCCAGGTCGAAGCCTTTGTCGGCGGCGGCGGTGGAGATGCGGATCCAGGCGATATCGCGCTGGCCGATATGCTGGATGCCGGAGGCGCCGTTGATGAAGTAGTGGATCTGGCGCTCCAGCACCGGCTCGAAGTCCTTCTGCATCTGCCGGCCGGCCACATCCACCACGATGCCCATGTCCATGTGACCCTGGGCCGGGAGATCGGCGAACTTCGGCCCCACCACCTCGATCTTGCCATCCACCACCTCATCCATCCCCGCCATGCGCAGATACTCGAACGCCCGGCTGTACTTGCCGCCGAACTCGACCCGCATATCGGCCTTGCGCACGACCTCGCCCTCGAACGCGGAACCGTAGGGCACGGGCACGGGCACATTGGCCACTTTGACCTTGACCCCCCGCACCTCGATGCACTTCTCCACCAGCCGCTCCGCCCGCTCCAGATCGTCTTTGCCGTCGATCTCGTTCCACGGCCAACTGACGACGTGCTCGTAGCGAGTGACGCCGGTGGGCAGGATTTCGGGGATGACGGTGTCGGCGATGACCGGGAAGCCGAAGTTGATCGCCCCGGCGGCGGCCGCATATTTCAGATCATCCACCTCGCCCAGGGCCAGGACGAAGGCGAAGACGCGCTCGCGGTTATAGAGCAGGATATCGCGCGCCTGCCCGGCCTTGAGACCGCCGAAGGTGAGGGCCGAGCGCGTGGCAAAGCCGAGGGCGTAGATGGCGCTGAGGGTGTCGGTGCCGAAGGGCACGGTGTACGTGTCGTAGCCAAGCTCCACGCCTTCTTCCATCAGCTGGTGGATGATGCTGCGGCCGTTGACATTGCCCGACAGGAACGTGAGGATGTTGCGCCGCTGAAGCTCGCGCACCAGCTTGACTGCTACCTCGTTCGATTTGGCGCAGCCGACGATGGCGGCGAAGCCCGGCATACGGCCATCCACCAGCTGGATGCCCCACGAGCGCAGTTGGATGTCATCGATGGGGCCGTTGAGGTGGCCGTCGGCATCAACGCTGTACCCAGCGTCGCCGTTGCCGCCGTTGCCCATGTCAGGGCTGGTGAACGACGTCCCACCCGCGAGATGAAAGCCCGGCATCGGCTCTGGCTGCAACTTGTAGACGAAACGCACGGCCTCGATGGCCTCGGCTGCCAGCAGCGTGGCCATGCCGCTATCCAGCGTCTCGCCCAGGTAGGGCGTCCAATGGTGGGGTGCAGGCACGGGGTGGAGCAGCTCGCGGGCGTGTTTCAGCACCGGCGGCAGGTCGCCCAACTTCTGCACGGCCATGCCGGTCATGCCAAAGATGAGCGGGAGATGGTAAGCGGTATTGGGAAAAGCCACCGGCGTCTCGGCGCCTTTCTCGCGCAAAGCTTTGTGAAGCATGACTTCGGCTTCGTTGACGAGGGCGTTGGCCCCGCGGATGGCGCGGGTGGCAATGTATCGGGACATAGGTGCCTCCGTGTTGCGTAGTGCGTATTGCGTATCCTTTCGCCTTTCCGGGCTTACGGAATACGCAACACGCAACACGCACTACATATCAATTCGGTGAAAAACCGTACATAGCGCTTCGTTTTTCGCTCAACGGCAGGGTTTCCAGCGCCATCATGCGGGCATCGCCAGAGCGACCGAAACGGTTGGGTTCGTAGATAGGCAGGCCCAGGGCGGCGCGCTTCTTGTCGATGTGCTCGAGGGTGCGGCGGATCATCTCGTCCGCATCCTTGACGAACTCCATCTTGCCGCCGTAGAGGTGCTCCCAGCCTTCGCCGATGTAGTTGAGGACGAGGTCGCTGTCCTCGACCCGATCGGGCATGCCGCCCACCGGCGACGAGCCGCCGAAGATGACATAGGCGCCGGAGGCCACGCAGTAGGTGCCGATGGCCAGGGCCTTCTCGCTCATCCATTCCGGGGCCAGGCCAACGGCGGGGACCATGTCGATGTCATCGCCCAGGCCGCCTTCCTCCACGATCTGCGTCAGCACGGTCAGGATGCGGGTGTTGTCCACGCACGAGCCCATGTGCAGCACCGGCGGGATGCCCACCGTCTCGCAAACCTCGCGCAGCCCTGGCCCCACCTTGTCCAGCCCGGCCTCGCCCAACATCAGCCCCAGCTTGGCGCTGGCGATGGCGCCGCAGCCGGTCTCGACCACCAGCACATCCTCCATCAGCAACTTCTGCGTCACGTAGGTGTGCAGCCAGTCCTGCTTGCTGCGCGGGTTGTTGCAGCCGACGATGGCCGCCACCCCGCGGATGCGGCCCGACATGATGGCATCGTTGAGCGGGCGGAACGAGCCACGATAGCTGCCGCCGAGCATGTAATTGATGTATTCGTGCGAGAAACCGGGCACCAGGCTTTCCTTCACTTGGGGAATGTGTACCTTGCCCCGGTTCTTGAAATTATCGATAGCCGTCTTGAGGATATTTTTTGCCACCGTCAAGGCGTGTTTTTCATCGAATTCGATGTGCGTAGCGCCCTTGATCCGCACCTTCGGCGAGGTCGTGATCACTTTGGTGTGGAAATTCTCGGCCAATTGCACCAGCGCCTGCATCACGCACTGCACATCCACCACCATCGCCTCGACGGCGCCGGTGAGGATCGACAATTCCTGGTGCAGGAAGTTGCCGGCGGCGGGGATGCCCTGGCGGCTGAGGATTTCGTTGGCCGTGCAGCAGATGCCAGCCAGGTTGACGCCCGTCGCCCCGGCGGCTTTGGCGTAGGCGATGATCTCCGGGTCCTGCGACGCCGCCACGATCATCTGGCTGAGGGTGGGTTCGTGGCCGTGGACGACAACATTGACCATGTCCTCTTTCAGCACACCCAGATTGGCCTGGCCCAGCACCGGGGCCGGGGTGCCGAAGAGGATGTCGGAGATGTCAGTGGCGATGAGGCTGCCGCCCCAACCGTCGGCCAGGGCCGTGCGCACGGCGTGGCTGAGAATGTGTTCGGGGTCCTGGTCATCGCCGATGTGGGTGCGGTGCAGGGCCTCCACCACCTCGCGGTCGATGCCCCGCGGGACGACGCCATTCTCGGCCCACACTTTTTGCCGTTTCTCCGGCGCCCGTTTGGTCAGAACCACCTGGCCCCTTTGCTGCCCGAATTGGGCGATGTACAAATCCGCCAGGTCGTTGGCGATCTCTTTGGGATGCCGCCCCTCGATGGCGATGCCGTAATACTGCGCCACCGTCCGCAACTTGGCCACATCGCGGATCACATAGCCCTCGGTCTGGTCGTTGGCCACGGCCTTGAGCGTGAAGGCCATGTCGCGACCATGATCAGAGTGGGCGGCGGAGCCGGCGGCGATGGCCCGGATCAGGTTGCGGGCCTGGATGGTGTCGATGGTGGCCCCACAGACTCCGGTCTGGCCGTCTTTGGTCAGGCGGCACGGCCCCATGCCGCAAAGTTTGCAGCACATGCCGGCGCCGCCGATGTTGCAGGGCGCCATATCGCTGGCCCGAGTGAAAGCGGTGCCGATGCCCAACTCCTCGGCCCGGATCAGCATCATCTGCGCCGCCGGATCGGCGCTATAGTCTTCCGGTCGATAGTCTTTTTTCGCCATGGTGTCATCTCCTCATAAGTGGAGTGTGTTTGCGGAATCTATTCCGTGTTCCGTGTTCCGTAACATTTCGGCGAGAACTCACCCTTCTACGCAACACGCAACACGCTCTACTACTCATCCATCCTTGCCACCGGCCCCAGTCCGGGGCACGGCCACAGGGGGCGGCCTTCGTTGGCGACGACCTGGCCGAAGCCGACGGTGCGGCCGGCCTGGGCATAGACGGCGGTGTGGCGGAAATACTTGGCCGAGCCGTTCGATTCGGTCACAGGCTTGCCCGATTCGACCGGCAGCGCCAACTCGCCCAGGTACCCGGCCTCGCCCAGCCTCTGCTCGATGGCGGCGGGCTGAATCTGGGTCGGGTCGTAGGTCACCTCGGCCGCCTGGAAGGCACTGCTGGCGTAGACATCCTGCACGCCGGGCAGGGCCAGCAACAGACGGCGCACTTCGGCCACATGGTGGTCGCCGTACATCGCTGGCAGGGAGACAGTCATTGTCGTCATGCAGAATCACTCCTTTCAAAATGCGGGCGCCAGCCATAACAGAAACGACCGCCCACAGCCTGGTTGCAGGCCGTGCGACGGTCGTTTGCCGACAAGAGGAGGATCGCCATCCTTGGCGCCGCCAACATCGAATTAGCTGGCATGAGAGGGTCAGGACATGTCCGAGAATCACCGCTGCCGCACTGCCGCGCGCTGGCAAGATGTGAGGCTTCGGTATGTGATCTAGTGTAGTGATTCCAGCCCCTCGCGCCATGATCTAAATCATGCTGTGGTTGAATTGCTTCCGATCTTGCCCCAAACCGCCCCACTGTTGCGCCTTGATCCGACTTGACAGGCATCTTCACTGGCGCTTATAGTCCCTTCCGGCTCCTGTCACCCTGCCCTCTCCTTGATTCGGCCATGCTCCTCGCCATCGACATCGGCAACACCAACATCTGTTTTGGCCTCTTCGAAGGCGATCACCTCCGTCACGAATGGCGGCTGAGCACCGACGCCCGGCTGACGCCCGACGACTATCGCGCCAGCCTACGCTCGTTGGCCGCTGACGCGCGCCTCGACTTGCCCGCAGCCGTCGCTGACCTCGTCATTGGCTCGGTGGCCCCGGTCCTGACGGCCACGCTTACCCGCATGAGTGTGGGCTGGCTGAGGCGAGAGCCGCTGGTTGTCCATTCTGGCCTGGACTGGGGGATGGAACTGCGGGTGAAGGAGCCGCGGCGCGTGGGCGTGGACCGGCTGCTCAACGCCATCGCCGCCCGCTCGACTCTCGGCGCGCCCTGCATCTCGCTCGACTTCGGCACGGCCACCAAATTCGACGTCGTCGGCCCCGACGGCGCCTTCTGGGGCGGGGCCATCGCCCCCGGCCTGATGGCCGCCGCCGAATCGCTGGTGCGCAACACCGCCCAACTTCCCCGCATCGACATCGCCGCCCCGCCCAGTCCCATCGGCGACGACACCGCCAGCGCCATGCAATCGGGCATCGTCCTCGGCTACGTCAGCCTGGTCGAAGGACTGCTGGCGCGCATTCAGGCAGCCCTGCCCGGCCCCCGGCCGGCGCCCGTCATCGCCACCGGTGGGCTGGCCGGCGTCCTTCTCCCCCTCATCCGGCCCAGCCTCGAACACGACCCGGCCCTCACCCTCCGCGGCCTCCGCCTCATCCACGCCCGCAACCCCTGACCCTCCCCCCTGCGTCCCTGCGTCGCCCCCTCCCTCCGTCCCCCTCCCTCCGTCCCCCTCCCTCCGTCCCCCTCCCTCCGTCCCCCCCTCCCTGCGTCTCCCCCTCTCTCCCTCCCACAATCGTGAACATCCTCGCAGACAAAAACATCCTCCTCGGCGTCACCGGCGGCATCGCCGTCTACAAAGCCGTCGATCTGTGCTCCAAATTGGTCCAGGCCGGGGCGGCGGTGCAGGTGCTGATGTCGCCCACGGCCCAGAAATTCGTCAGCGACCTGACCTTTGGCGCCATCAGCGGCCGCAAACCGGTCACGGACCTGTTCCAGCTCTACCAGGGCGCCAAGATCGGCCATGTCACCCTCGCCCATGACGCCGACCTGTTCCTCGTCGCCCCTCTCACCGCCCACACCCTGGCCCACCTGGCCCAGGGCATGGCCGACGGCGTGATCACCGCCACCGCCCTGAGCACGCGCTCCCCCATGCTCCTGGCCCCGGCCATGGAGACGAACATGTGGGAGCACCCGGCCACGCAGGCCAATGTCGAAACCCTGAAGAGCCGCGGGGCCTACTTCATCGGCCCGGAAGCAGGGCGGTTGGCCTCGGGCGGGGTGGGGGTGGGGCGGATGTCCGAGCCGGAGACCATCGTCGAGCACGCCCGCATGGTCTTGGGGCGCAAGGGGCCGCTTTCGGGCCTGCGCATCACCATCTCGTCCGGCGGCACCCGCGAATGGGTCGACCCGGTGCGGTTCATGGGCAATCGCTCCAGCGGCAAAATGGGCGTGGCCCTGGCGCGGGTGGCGCGGGATTTGGGCGCCCATGTCAATCTCATCTACGGCTCGATGTCGGTCGCGCCACCCCTGGGCATCCACCTGTGGCCGGCCATACGCGCCCAAGACATGCTGGAAACCACCCTCGCCCTGCTGCCCGAGACCGATGTCCTCATCAGCGCCGCCGCCATCGCCGATTTCCGCCCCGCCATCACCCACGACACCAAACTGAAGAAGGAATCGGGCAGCGAGATCCACCTGGAACGCACCGAGGATGTGCTCAAGCATGTGGCCGCCAGGCGGGCCGAGATCGCCATGCCGCGGCTGGTGGTGGGCTTTGCCGCCGAAACCTCGGACCTGGTGCTCAACGCCCGCAGCAAGATGGAGCGCAAAAACCTGGAAATGATCGTGCTCAACGATGTCACCGCCGCCGACGCCGGCTTCGAGGTGGACACCAACCGCATCACCATCCTGACCCGAGATGGCGGCGTCGAGTCGCTGCCGTTGATGGACAAAGAAGCCGTCGCCTACCACATCCTGCACCGCGTGCGCGGTCTGCTCGGCGCCCAGAGCATCGGCTGGTCGCCGGGCATTGGTAGCGTCCTTCCCTGACATGGTGACATGGTGACGCAGCGAGACCTCCCTACTCCCTCCTCCTTACTTCCTACTCCTTACTCCCCCAAATGCCCTCCCCCTTCAACATCCTCTACCTCAGCGCCGAGATGTCGCCCTATGCCAGCACTGGCGGGCTGGCCCAGGTGGCGGCGGCCTTGCCGCGGGCCGTGCGGCGCCTGGGCGACGATGTGCGCGTCATCTTGCCTCGCTACGGACTCATCGACCCCCAGCGCCAGGGTCTGCGCCCGATTTTCGCGGCCATGGAGGCGCCGTTCGACCATGAGGATGAGCAGATGGGGCTATGGCAGGCGCCTGATCCCAACCTGCCCATCTATTTCATCGAGCACGACCGCTTCTTTGGCAGTCGGCACGGCATCTACTCCTTCCCCGATGACGCCGAACGCTTCATCTTCTACAGCCGCGCCAGCCTGGAAGCCTGCCGCCGGCTGGAGTGGCGACCGCACGTCATCCACTGCAACGACTGGCACACGGCCATCATCGCCAACTGGTTGCGTACGATCCTGGCCGACGATCCATTCTTTGCCGAAACCGCCGTCGTCTACAACATCCACAATCTGGCCTACCAGGGCATCTTCGGCCACCGTGTGCTCGAGACCGCCGGCATCGCCAGCTACGGCTTCATCGCCCACCCCGACGTCTCGGCCGGCCTGAACGAGGTCGTCAGCCTGATGGCGCGCGGCATCATCTTCGCCGATATGATCGTCGCCGTCAGCCCCACCTACGCCCACGAAATCCAGACCCCGCGCTTTGGCGAGGGCCTGGACCCGTTGTTGCGCGACCGCAAGAACCGGCTGGCCGGCATCCTCAACGGCATCGACTACGAAAGCTACGACCCTTGTCGCGACCCGAACATCGTGGCCTGCTACGATGCCGAAAACACTGGCCCTCGCCGCCTGTGCAAGGCGGCTTTGCAGGCTGAGGCCGGGCTGCCGCAATCACCATCGACGCCCCTGATCTGCCTCACCTCGCGGCTGACCGACCAGAAGGGCTACGACATCCTTGCCAGCATCATCGAGCCGCTCCTGTCACACGTCGATGCACAGTGGGTGATCATGGGCACGGGCGAACAACGCTACCATGACTTTCTGACCGACTTGCAGCGACGGCATCCCGAACGTATGGCCGTCTTCCTCACCTGGGATGCGGGCTTGCGGCGGCGCCTCTTCGCCGGCTCTGATATCTTCCTCATGCCCTCGCGCCACGAGCCGTGCGGCCTCGACCAGATGCTGGCCATGCACTACGGCGCCTTGCCGGTGGTGCATGCCACGGGCGGGCTGGCCGACACCGTCATCGATCACCGCCCGCCGGTGGTGGGCACAGGCTTCACCTTCGATAGCTATGACGGCATGGCGCTGTTCGGGACAGTGGTGCGCGCGGTCGAGGTCTATGGCTATCCCGAGCTGTGGGCAGCCATCCAGCGCCACGCCATGCAGCAGGATTTCTCCTGGACCCAACCTGCGCACGCCTACCACGACCTGTATCGCCGCGCCCGCTCGCTCAAGCTGACGGGGATGCCAGCGTAGGGGGGGCAGCAGGGCCGGCTTCACCGTCTTCCGCGGGCTCAGTGCACCAACGGCAGGTACAGGCCCTCGTGCGGGCCCTCCGTTGGGGCCAGGCTGCCGGCCGGCGGCAGCACGAACAGGGTGATCGAGCGGGCCGGGAAGCTGGCGCTGAATCCCCCTGAGACCACAGGCTGATCGGCCGGTCGCTGGATGGCGTTCAGATTGGCGGGGCTATAGCGGTAGACGGCGGCGAGGCCGGCGACAGGCTGGTTGGCGATGGTCAGGCCGGCCGTTTGCGCCGAACCCGTCTTGTTGATGACGACCAAAGTCAGGGCGCCGTCGGCGCTCCGTTGGGCGGCGTAGATCGCCAGCTTGGCCTGGTTGCTGCTTGCGGCCTGCACGCTGACCTCGCCGAACTTGCCATGCTGCCCGTCGTAGTTGCGATACATGCGGAAGGCAAAGGCGCCGGGGCCGGACGAAGTGAAGTTGCCGCCGTCGCCGTAGGGTGTATCGAACAGCGTCGCCAGATCCAACCCCTCGCGCCCGAAGATGCCCAGGATGTCGGCCTGGGCCAGGGCGCCGTTGATGTGGTCGAGCGCGCCCCAGTTGTACTCGGTGATCGCCAGCTTCGTGCCGGGATAGTTCTGGGCCACCCATTCGCGCATGCGCGGGATCAGCCGCACGATGCCGCCGTCCGGCCCTGCCTGGGCGATCCAGCTTTCATCGACATAGGTGGGGTCCCAGAGGGCGCGAGTCGAGCGCAGCCGCAGGGCTTGCAGGCTGGAGTCGCCGGCATCGCGCAGGGTGACGCCGTTCTGGGGATAGAAATGGAGGTCGAAGTAGTCCAGCAGGCGGACGCCGTGCTGCTGCTCGTAGGCGGCCATCTGCTGCAAATACCAGGGCGCGAAGGGCGTGCCGCCGTGGGCGTTGCGATCGTCGGGCGTGACCCAATCCTGGCGTTGACCATCCCACGAGCCGTACCAATAGTAGGTCCAGCCCATCACCACCGGGCCAAGCGTGCGGGCGGCGGGGTCGGCGGTCTTGATGGCGGCGGCGTAGCGCCAGGTGAGGTCGCGGAACTCGTCGTATTTCCAGGCGATGGGGTAGACATCGCGATGGGTGTCGAACCAGATGTCGGGTTCGTTGTCCAGACTGTAATACTTCACCCCACCGTTGGCGGCGCTCCCATGCGTCTGCTTGAGATGGCCGATCCAGTTGGTGGCGAAGGGTGTATCGATGGCGAGGCTGGTGTCGTGTGGGTCGTTGCCCTGGAAGTAGACCGGGCTGCCGTTCTGGTAGGCGGTGATGCCGCTGCCGCAGTGCGAGCGGTTGGGGTCGGCGGGGTCGGTGGCGGGTAGGCCGTTGGGGAAGGGTTGCGGGGTGTAGTTATAGATGCGGGTGTCGAAGCTGCACTGGTAGGTGGCGCTGTTGCCCGCTTGGCCGGGATTGCGGGCCACCCAACCGATCATGGGGATGGTGATGATGCTGTCGGCGCCGATGCGTTTGCTTTGGGCCACGAACTCGTCGGCAGAGAGGTCGGCATACTCGTTTTCGTAGTACCAATCCGGGTTGCCGAACATGTCGTTTTGCCAGTTGTAGCGCGTGGTCGAGTTGCCGCCCCATCGACGCACCGGTAGGTCGATCTCGCGGGCAAAGGCTTCGTCGGGGGCGTAGTGGATGCCGTAGATGTCTTCGCTGATGGGGCGCCGGTTGGCGCTTGCGTCCACGGCCAGGGTCAGGCCGCTGCCGGGGGTGGGGGTAGGCGTGGCGGTGGGCGTGGCGGTGGCGCTGCGGGTGGGAGTTCGGGTGGGCGTGGCCCCGCGGGTGGGGGTGCGAGTGGGCGTCGCCGTCGAACCGCTCACCGTGATCAGGGCGATGTCATCCAGGTAATAGGCGGGTTGCGCGCCGCCGGTGGCATCCTGCCAGTAGATCTCGCCGACCGTAGCCGGGCTGCCCAGGCTGCTGAGCGGGGCTTTGATCACTTTCCAGGTGTTGGCGGGGGCGGTGACGGCGTAGGTCTGGGCGCCGGAGCCGTTGAGCACGACGGTGATGCGTTGGCCGCCCGTGGCGCCGCCGTGGATCCAGAAGCGCAGATGGGTGTAGCCGGCGGTGTCGATGGGGGTGTTGGCGTGGAAGTACAGCCCGCCCCAGGCGGCAGTGTGGGTCACGGCCAGGGAATTGGCCCCACCGTGGCGCGGGGTGGCGGCGACGGCGCGGGTGGTGTTCCACGACCAGTCTTGCCACCCGGCTGCCAGCGCGTCGGCATAGATGACCTTGTTGGCCGCGGTCTCGGGCGCCGGTGCAGCCGCAACCTGCCAGGCCGTGGGCAGGAGGACGGTCAGCACTGCCAGGAGGATGAGGAGGTGTCGGGGCGACGGTTTCATAGGCTTTGCTCTCCCAGGTTACGGAATCGGGGCTTCGATCAGGATGGCGTCCGTCATCGTCGCTTCGACGATGCTATGCATCGCTTGGAGGCGGCCACAATCTGGGCGCCGGCGTGGGGAGGGAGCGGCGAACGTCGAGCGGCGGCGGTTGCCCCCAGGTCGTGCAGCCTGACAATCAGGTACGCTAAACAAGCAGCAGGGCCGAAGTAAAACACAGGCGTTTGTGGGCGTCAACTCCTTCGCGGCCAAAACGCAGGGGCGAGAATTGCCAAACCGGGCCGAGGCTGCTATACTGTCCTTTGTCCAGGCCCTGGTAGCTCAGCGGATAGAGCGCTTCCCTGCGGAGGAAGAGGCCGAGCGTTCAAGTCGCTCCCAGGGTATTTACCAAGTGCGACGCACGGCAACCTACGGTTGCTCAGAGGTGCGTCGCACTTTTTTTGACCCACCGCCGCCTCATGCTATACTGCCCTCTGTTCCATCAAGAGTGACTGAGGGTAACGGCCCTGGGAAGTCCGGCAACCTGCTGCACGAACAAGTTCAGCAAGGTGCCAATTCCGGCTGGCGAGTCGCATCGCCTGGCAAGATGGAACGGAGGGGGAGCGATCCCCCTGGCCGCCCCTCGCATCGAGGGGCTTTTTTATGCCCCGCAAGCCTCCCTTCCTTCGCCCCAGGAGTCCCGTGCGAGCGCAATCCTACCTCCGACAGATCGGCGTCTACGGCTACGACCAAGTCGAAGCCATTGTGCTGGCGGCGCTGATCACCGAAGACCCGCTGCTGCTGATCGGCAAGAGCGGTACCGGCAAAACCTATCTTCTCAACAGTTTATCCGAAGCGATGGGCCTGTCCCATCGCCACTACAACGCCAGTTTGATCGCCTTCGATGACCTGGTGGGCTTCCCCTATCCCACGCCCGATCACACCGGCGTCATCTACCTGCCTACGCCTGCCACCATCTGGGGCGCCGAATCGGTGCTGATCGACGAGATCAGCCGCTGCAAACCCGAACACCAGAATCGCCTCTTCTCCATCCTCTACGAGCGCCGACTCCAGGGCATCCGCGTCGAATCGCTGCGCTACCGCTGGGCGGCGATGAATCCGCCCGCTCTCGACCTGCTGGCGAGCGAAGATAGCTACAGTGGCTCCGAGGCTCTGGATCAGGCGTTGGCCGACCGCTTCGGCTTCATCGTCGAGACGCCCGACTGGGGTGAGTTGGACGAGGAAACCCAGATGCTGATCGCCGACCCGCGGGGCGAGGGCGCGTTGTCAGCCGACGGTGGCGCCATCCGGGCCCAGGTCGAAACCGGCCAGGCCCGTTATCGCCAACTCCTGCTCTCCGGTGCGACTCAAATTGTGGCCGACTATGCCCGCCAGGTAGCCACCTACCTGGGCCAAAACCGGATTCGCATCTCGCCCCGCCGCGCCCGCCAGTTGGCGCGCAACCTGCTGGCGGTCATGGCTCTGCGCGAGGGAGGGCAGAGCGAGGAAGATTTTCTGCTCGTCCTGCGCTGGAGCCTGCCCCAGCGGGCCTGGGGTGGGGCCGTCAGCGAAGAAGTGATACGCGCGGCCCATCGCGTCGCCTGGCAGGGAGCCTTCCTGACCGGTCGCGATCGTTGGCTGCACGCCTTCGCGCTGGCCGCCAACTTGACCAAACGAGCGCGACTGCTGATCGACGAATGCCCCGACCCCGACGCCGGCAGCCTGGCGGTGGCGCAACTCCTGGCCAACGCCAGCAAGGAATACGCCGCTGCCTTTGCCCTGGCGGTCTACCCGCTGGCGCTCCAGGGCCGGCTGAACATCGGCAGTGAGGGGGTCAGCGACCTGGGCAAAGTGGCCAACGAGGTGCTGGACTTACAGGGCGAACTGAAATGGGAGACGACATGGCGCGCCCCCAACGCCGGCCATCCCGAATACAGCCGCCTGGCTCAGATTCTGGCTGACCTGCCCAAGCGCCGGCGTGAGCGCGCCACCCAGCTGTTCTACTATTGTCTGATTCACGACATCACTCTGCCTGACCCGGTCGGGTATGAACGGGAGTTCGAGGCATGTATCGCCTACCTGCGCAGGAAAACCAGATAGTCCCCCGCTCCTTTAATTTCGGGCCTCCGCAAGCGCAGCCGCGCAGCCAAACCCTGCGCTCCACCTTGCTCGGCGACGAACACAAGTTTGCTGCCTGGCCACGACGGCTGCGCGTCGGGTTGATCTTCCCGCCCAAGGTCAGTCCCCTCGCTTTCATGCTGGCCCTGCTGAAAACCGTCGGTCTGGCATCGCCCCAAGCACTCACCGACCGGGGCTATCCTCTGCCGCTCGAGCGGTTGACCCTGCGCACGGTTGCCGGCGGGGATGGCTTCTGTGATACCAGCGTCGCCCCGGTCGATGAAATCCTCCACCAAGCCCTGTTGCTGGGGCTGTGCGGCGTTGCCTACTACGATCCTGTCCGCCCCATCGTCTGGACGAACGCCAGTCTGGGACGCAGGCTGGAGCTCTTTGCCGTCGGAGACTTCTATGCAGATGACTGAAAGCCACTTTCGGGCCATCCTGGCCGAGATGATCGATGAAAACCCGCTGGCCTGTCGGGCCTTGCTACGCCTGGCCGACCTAGAATTCACCGATCAGGTTGATACGCTGGCCGTCACTCTGGCAGCGCAACCCCGGTTGTTGGTGAACCTGGGCTTCGTCCGCCAGCATTGCCGGGACGAAAACCACATCAGGGCCGTGTTGCTGCACGAATTCCTGCACGTGCTACTGAACCATGTCGAGAGATTCACACACGTGGATGACGGCTTGAACTGGGCGCTCGATGTCGTGATCAACGCCCTCATCCACCGGTTCTTCGGCCCGACCTACTCCTCGTTCATGAGTACGTACTACACCCATGCCCAAGGCCCCGCCCGGCTGCTGCGACCTATGAAAGCACAAGAGCCGCTCGCCGACCTGGGTCCCCTGGTAGACATCTGGCGCGGGGTCTACGCCGGCAGTCTCGTGACCGATGACCTCATTCAGATCGCCGACAGCCTGCGCCCAAGCAGCTTCGCACTGCCGCCCGATCGCATCCTGCTCGGCCAGCACCCCCTGGCCGCGGACGCCGGGCTTGCGGATGAAACTCGCCGCGCCCTCCTCGACACACTGCATTCGCTCAACGGCGGCGGTATTTGGCGTTCTGGGCGAGCTCCGGGAATGGGCGACACGACCTTTTGGCGGGCATTGCCGGCGCAGGATGAACGCCAGGCACGCTGGGAGCGGACAGCCTGGCGCGCCCTGCGTCAATGCCTGACGCCCGACCCGCGCGCACCCACTGGCACCCATCTCCCGCGATCAATCCTACTTCCCATCCTCAACCCACGCGACCGCCGCGGCTTCGTGCACAGCCAATGGCATCCCCTGCTCACCGACATGGTTTGGGAAACCACCGAGCGCAGGCCCGAAGGCTCAGTCCGGGTCTATCTCGATGTCAGCGGTTCGATGGACGCAGAACTCCAGGCCCTGGTCAATCTGCTGTGGCGGCTGCGCGCTGTCATCCGGCAGCCGTTTTGGGCCTTCAGCGACGCCGTGGCGCCGGCAACGTTCGACCAGGGCAGGCTCCAAACCACTTCCAGCGGCGGCACCTCGATCAACTGCGTCCTGCGCCATGTCGCCGCCACCCGACCCGGCAAGGCGCTGATCATCACCGATGGGTACATCGAACGATGCCAGCCACGCCTTCTCGCCGCTCTCCGCGGTCAGACACTGATCGCCATCGTCTCGCGCCACGGCTCGCCGGCGGAGTTGGAGCGCGCCGGCATCCCGGTCATGCAATTGGAGGAGTATTCTCATGCTACGCCTGGCTGAGGCTGTGCTCGATGGGCATCCCGACAAATTCTGCGACATCCTGGCCGACCGGGTGCTGGCCGCAGGCTACGCCGCCGACCCGGCATGCTACGGCCAAATCGAGGTAGGCTGCTGGGCCGATGCGATCTGGTTCAGCGGCGCCATCCTCAGCCGCACCCCCATGCGCGAGACGCTGGCCGAGATCGTCCATTGCTTGGGCCAGGAGATCGGTGCTGGCAGCGAAGGCGCTGCCGACGCCCGGCGCTATCGCATCCAGAACGAGATCTGTTTCGTGCGCGGCGACCCGCGGCCCTACAACGCCATCGTCGATGACCAGTGCATCGTTATGGGCTGGGCCGGCTATGACGCCAGCACCCACTACCTGCCTCCCGAGCATTTCCTGGCCCACACTTTCCGCCAAGCGCTCATCGACGCCTGCCGGGTCGGCCCGCTGCATGGCCGGGGGCCGGACGGCAAGCTGCTGTTGCGACTGTGCGAGGAAGGCAAGCGCTGGCTGCTGGAGCAGGTGGTCGTGACGCTCCAGCACGGCCCGACCGAGACGCTGGTGGAACTGGCCCAGGCTGTGAGCCAGACCCTAGCCACAGTCTACGCCCGGCTGCGCGCTGCCGACCGGCGCTGGAACCGCCCCTGGCAGGATGTCGAGCTGCTGGTCAACCCTGGCGGCCCCTTGATCCGTGCCGGGAGCGATGGCGACAACGGCCAGACCGGGCGCAAGTTGGTGATGGACTACTACGGCCCACGCCTGGCCATTGGCGGCGGCGCTCTGAGCGGCAAGCACTTGGCCCACATCGACCGTATTGCCGCCTATGCCGCGCGCCATGCTGCCGTGGCGGCTGTGGTCACGGGCGCCTCGGCCTGCCAGATCACGCTTGCCTATGCCCCCGGAGGCGACGAACCGCTCGACGTGCTCTACGACATGGATGGCCGCGGACGCGTCCTCCCCAAAGCGAGCTTGCGGCACAGCGCCATGGTCCGGCGCTACGGGCGAGGTGTGGACATCGGCCGGCTGGGGCGGGGGACGCACTTTTACGACCTCGGCCTGCCCTGGAACAAGGCGCCTTCTGCAGATATGCTATACTGACAGGCGATGACAAAACAACTGACTGACACATCGGGCCAGGAGACACCAACCTTCGGCCTGACCCTGCTTCTCCCCCCCGACCGCACCCTCCCCTGCCACCACTGCGGCGTCCGCTTCATCTGGACGGGTTGGGAACAGAGGCTGGATGGGGCCGAGCCGGCCCACTGCCCTGGCTGCCGCCATCTGCTGGCCCTCACCCGCCGGCAGCGCGGCGCGGTCAAATGGTACGATCGGCGCAAAGGCATCGGCTTCATCACCGCCGCCGACGGCAGCGAGGTCTTCGTCCGCCGTCGGGCGCTGATCTACGGCGCCGCCCTGCGCCGCGGCCAGCTGGTCGCTTTCCGCGTCGAACCCGCCCCCCAAGGCCCGCAAGCCGTCGAAGTCGAAGCACTGCCAGGCGAAGCGACCTAGCCCGCCATTCTCCCCGCACCACCCCATCTGCTTCTTCCCCATCTCCCCGTCTCCCCGTCTCCCCGTCTCCCTGTCTACTTGTCTACTTGTCTACTTCTTCCTTGTC
Organism: Caldilineales bacterium; assembly: GCA_019695115.1. GTDB lineage: Bacteria > Chloroflexota > Anaerolineae > J102 > J102 > SSF26. The sequence goes on from JAIBAP010000028.1 coordinate 45,906, forward strand.
TACTTCTCCCTTATCTACTCCCTCCCTCCCCATCGTCCACATCTACACCGATGGCGCCTGCCTGGGCAATCCGGGGCCGGGCGCGTGGGCTGCCCTCTTGCGGTCGGGCCAGCACGAGAAAGAATTGGTCGGGGCTGCCAGCCGCACCACCAACAACCGCATGGAAATGCGGGCCGCCATCCACGCCCTCAGCTCCCTCAAACAACCGTGCCAGGTCTATCTGCACACCGATTCCGAGTACCTGCGCAACGGAATCAGCCAATGGATCCACAACTGGCAGCGCAACGGCTGGCGTACAGCCGACAAGAAGCCGGTCAAAAACAAAGACCTCTGGCAGGCGCTCTTGTCGGCCCTGCAGCCGCACCAGGTGCAGTGGGATTGGGTCAAGGGCCATGCCGGGCATCGCGACAACGAACGAGTGGATGTCCTGGCCAACACCGCCGCCCACACTCAGGCCGCCGCTGCCTCTCCCGACCTGGATCCTCTGCACTGACCCCACGGCTGGCTGCCATCGCGGGGTGGCGGTCTCGCGATTAGTATTCATTCTTGCAATTTCCAGGTGAACATGTTTGAATCGCGTGGCGGTCTTGTCTGTGGCAGACTGCCCTCCTCCCTCTCCTAGTCGAGGTCTCCCATGACACCCATGATCAATTACCCCAACAACCTCAAACACGATCGACTCCGCGCCTGGGTGGACGAAATGGCCGTCCTGTGCAAGCCCGACCGCATCCACTGGTGCGACGGCTCGGATCAGGAATATGACGAGCTCTGCGAGCAGCTCGTGCAGGCCGGCACCTTCGTCCGCCTGAACCCGGAAAAACGCCCGAACAGCTATCTTGCCCTCTCCGACCCCAGCGACGTGGCTCGGGTCGAAGACCGCACCTTCATTTGCAGCATCAACCCCCGCGACGCCGGCCCCACCAACAACTGGGTGGATCCGAACGAAATGCACGCCACCCTCAACGGCCTCTTCGATGGCTGTATGGCCGGGCGCACCATGTACGTCATCCCCTTCAGCATGGGGCCGCTTGGCTCCCACATCGCCCAGATCGGCGTCCAACTCACCGACTCGCCCTATGTGGTCGTCAACATGAAAATCATGACCCGCATGGGCCGGCAGGTGTGGGATGTCCTGGGTCGGGAAGGTTTCTTCATCCCGTGCATGCACAGCCTGGGCGCCCCCCTGGCTCCCGGCCAAGACGACGCTACCTGGCCCTGCAATCCCACGGTCAAATACATCGTCCACTTCCCCGAAGAACGCGCGATCTGGTCCTATGGCAGCGGCTATGGCGGCAACGCCCTGTTGGGCAAGAAGTGCCTGGCCCTGCGCATCGCCTCGGTCATGGCCCGCGACGAAGGCTGGCTGGCCGAACACATGCTGATCATGGGCGTGCAGTCGCCCGACGGCGAGAAGACCTACGTGGCAGCCGCCTTCCCCAGCGCCTGCGGCAAGACCAACTTCGCCATGCTCATCCCGCCCAAGTCCTTTGCCGGCTGGAAAGTGACCACGATCGGCGACGACATCGCCTGGCTGAAGCCGGGCAACGACGGCCGTCTCTACGCCATCAACCCCGAAGCCGGTTACTTTGGCGTGGCCCCTGGCACCTCCGAAAAAACCAACCCCAACGCCATGGCCTCCATCCGGGCCAACACCATCTTCACCAACGTGGCTCTGACCCCGGACGGCGATGTGTGGTGGGAGGGCATGACCAAGACCCCGCCGCCCGAGCTGACCGACTGGCAGGGCAAGCCGTGGACGCCCGACAGCGGCCGCAAAGCCGCCCATGCCAACGCCCGCTTCACCGCCCCCGCCAGCCAGAACCCCGCCATCGACCACGAATGGGAGAACCCTGACGGCGTCCCCATCGACGCCCTCATCTTTGGCGGCCGCCGCAGCAATGTGGTGCCCTTGGTCCTTCAGGCCACGAACTGGAACTACGGCGTCTATCTGGCCGCCACCATGGGGTCCGAAACGACGGCCGCCGCCTTCGGGCAGGTGGGCGTGGTGCGCCGCGACCCCTTCGCCATGCTGCCGTTCTGCGGCTACCACATGGCCTCCTACTTCAACCACTGGCTCAACATCGGCCGCAACATCGGCCGGCCCCCGCGCATCTTTGGCGTCAACTGGTTCCGCACCGACAAGGATGGCAAGTTCCTGTGGCCGGGCTTTGGCGAGAACATGCGGGTGCTGAAGTGGATCGTCGAAAAATCCCGCGGCAAGGCCAAAGCCGTCGAAGGCCCGCTGGGGCGGATGCCGCACTACGAGGATATGGACTGGACCGGGCTGGAGAACTTCAGCCGCGAGCAGTTCAACGCCATCATGTCCGTCGACCGCCAACAGTGGATCCAGGAAGTGCTCTCGCACGAGGAGCTGTTCCTCAAGCTCTACGACCGCCTGCCCAAGGAGCTGATCTTCCTCAGAGAGCTGATCCTTTCCTCGCTCTGGCGCTCGCCCGAAACGTGGGAGCTGGCGCCTGAAAGCGCCTAGCTCCGACCGGCTGGCCTGAACGCTGGGGCGAGGCCCCTCCTGGCCGCATCACACTCGCGCCCCAGCCATCCTCCTCCGCCAGCAGAGATTTGCCGTGAAACTCGCCATTTCGGGCAAGGGCGGCGTGGGCAAGACCACCCTCGCCGCCCTGCTTGCCCAAACCTTCGCCGACGCCGGCCGCGACGTGCTGGCTGTCGACGCCGACCCTTCCCCCTGCCTGGCTCAGGCGCTCGGCTTCCCCCCCGACCTGCGCGCCCGGCTACGGCCCATCGTCGAGATGGACGCCCTGATCGAAGAACGCACGGGCGCCAAACCGGGCGCGTTCGGCGGCTTCTTCAGCCTCAACCCGCGCGTCGATGACCTCCCCGACCGTTTCAGCGTCCGGCACCGCGGGGTGCGGCTGTTGGAGATGGGCGGCATCGAGCAGGGCGGCTCCGGCTGCATCTGCCCCGAAAGCGCCATGCTCAAGACCTTGTTCACCCATCTGCTCTTTCGCAAGGACGACGTACTCATCCTGGACATGTACGCCGGGGTGGAGCACCTGGGCCGGGCGACGGTGGACTTCGTCGATGCCATGCTGGTGGTGGTCGAACCGACGCGGCGCAGCCTGGGCACGGCGGCGCAGATCAAGCAACTGGCCCACGACATCGGTCTAACGCGGCTGTGGCTGGTGGGGAACAAGGTGCGGGGGGCCGAGGAGGAGGCTTTTCTGCGGGCCGAGGCCCCTGGTTTGCCCGTTCTTGGCTTCCTGCCTGCGGACGACGGCGTGCTGGAGGCCGACCGGTTGGGCTTACCCGCCTATGATCACGTCCCCGCCCTGCGCCAGGCGGCCCTCGACATCATGGCGCAGATGGCGAAAGCCGACAAAGCCTAGCCCCGCCCCTGCTTACTCCTGCTCCCACTCCACCCGCTCGTAAATGGTCGCCAAGACTATTGACAACTCAATGGAGGGCAGCCGTAGCACCGATTCGGGCGCGCCGAACGCTGTGAGCAGCCATGTATTGTTGGTCTGACGTTGGTAGTGCTCGACATAAAATCGATTCTGATCGACGAGGATATACTCCTTCAGCGTGCTGATGGCCCGATAGAACTCGAATTTCTTGCCGCGATCATAGGTCTCTGTCGAGGGGGAAAGGACTTCCATGATGATGACGGGATTGGTCACCGTGTCCAGGCGACCAGGCGCGAAGCGCAAAGAACCGCAGATGACCATGATGTCGGGGTAGGTGAAGAACTGGTCGCCCTTTGTGAACAGACGCAGGTCGGTGGCAAAAACGCGGCATGACTGGTCGATGCCGCGACGTAAGGCGGTGTAGAGATTGCCCACAATCTGGTTGTGGTTGAGCGACCCACCCGCCATGGCGAAAATCTCGCCGCGGTAGTATTCGCTGCGATCATCCGCCCGTTCTTCGTGGGCAAAGTACTCTTCGACGGTGAAATAGGGCTGGGTTTTGGGCAAGGCGCTCATGGGCAAGCTGGAAAGCTGATCGGGGCCTGAAAAACGTTCGGGTTTGATTTTGGCACAGGCGTTGCGATCTGGCAAGCCGATTGTGGGCGAGGGTTGGCGCTCAGTCGGGCGCGCCCGAATTGCCGCCGACGTTCTCCTGGCGTAGAATGGGCGCTGGATGGAACTTCGCGGAACTGCCTTCGTTCCGTTCGTCTCTGGACCGTTGCGATGAGGTGATGATGACAACGCACGCCTTCTCCCTAACCTCAGCCGAACAAGCCATTGTCGGGATCCTGCGCCGTTTGCCTAGCGAACGGGCGCTGGAACTGCTTGATTTTGCCCACTTCCTCGATCTACAGACTGCGGTGTCCGAGTCACCATGGGATGGCCCGGCCGTCGTGGAGGGAGGTCGACGGGCCAGCACGACTGGCGACGAGGAATGGGATATGCTTCTCGCGCGACCAGACGCCAGGGAAACGATGCGGATCATGGCGAGCGAGGCGCTGGCTGAGTACCGCGCCGGGCGCACGACTGAAATTGGCATCACAGAAGATGGGCGGTTGGCGCCAACATGAGGTCGCGAGCGACGACAAAATTCTGGAAGTTGTACGACCGGCTGCCTCTCGCCGAGCAGCGGAGCGCGCGGTTGGCATATGAGAAATGGAAGGCGAACCCGTTCCATCCGAGCCTGCATTTCAAGCGGGTAGATGACGAGGAGCCTATCTATTCGGCGCGTGTGAGCGAAGACTACCGAGTCCTGGGCATTCTTGAAGGCGATCTGGTCATCTGGTATTGGATCGGCAGCCACGATGATTATTTGCAGATGCTGAAGCGATCCTGACGCGCGGCAGAAGCCGAGAAGCCCTGGCGCCGCCCCTGCTTACTCCTGCTCCCACTCCACCCGCTCGTAAATGGTCGCCAAGACTATTGACAACTCAATGGAGGGCAGCCGTAGCACCGATTCGGGCGCGCCGAACGCTGTGAGCAGCCATGTATTGTTGGTCTGACGTTGGTAGTGCTCGACATAAAATCGATTCTGATCGACGAGGATATACTCCTTCAGCGTGCTGATGGCCCGATAGAACTCGAATTTCTTGCCGCGATCATAGGTCTCTGTCGAGGGGGAAAGGACTTCCATGATGATGACGGGATTGGTCACCGTGTCCAGGCGACCAGGCGCGAAGCGCAAAGAACCGCAGATGACCATGATGTCGGGGTAGGTGAAGAACTGGTCGCCCTTTGTGAACAGACGCAGGTCGGTGGCAAAAACGCGGCATGACTGGTCGATGCCGCGACGTAAGGCGGTGTAGAGATTGCCCACAATCTGGTTGTGGTTGAGCGACCCACCCGCCATGGCGAAAATCTCGCCGCGGTAGTATTCGCTGCGATCATCCGCCCGTTCTTCGTGGGCAAAGTACTCTTCGACGGTGAAATAGGGCTGGGTTTTGGGCAAGGCGCTCATGGGCAAGCTGGAAAGCTGATCGGGGCCTGAAAAACGTTCGGGTTTGATTTTGGCACAGGCGTTGCGATCTGGCAAGCCGATTGTGGGCGAGGGTTGGCGCTCAGTCGGGCGCGCCCGAATTGCCGCCGACGTTCTCCTGGCGTAGAATGGGCGCTGGATGGAACTTCGCGGAACTGCCTTGGTTCCGTTTCTGTCGATTCGAAACTGGTGGTGTCAGAACAATGACAACTTTGACTACGCTTCAATCCCCCAATGCAACCCAATACAACGAGATCATCAATCGCCTGGTTGCGCGGATTGTCGAGATTGCGCACCCTTTGCGCATTATCTTGTTTGGTTCCGCCGCACGAGGTGAGTTACAGAAAGATAGTGATATCGATGTAATAGTGGTAATGCCTGATGGCACACATCGTTTCGATACAGCACGATATCTATACAGAAAACTGTCGGGTTTTGGTTTTCCGGTGGATATCGTTGTGGCGACGCCAAGTGTCCTTGAAACACATAAAGACACAGTTGGACTGATTTATCGATCGGCCTTGAGAGAGGGAACAGAAGTTTATGTCGCTTGACAAGCCGGTTGTTGGTAGTGCTGCGGATTGGCTTCGTCGCGCTCGTAGTGATTTGGCGCTGGCCAGTGTTACGTTGCCTCGCGGTGTACTTTACAATGAGTTGTGTTTTCATGCTCAGCAAGCCGCAGAAAAGAGCATCAAAGCGGTACTTGTGCATCATGGCATCGATTTTCGGCGGAGCCATGACATCGATTATTTGTTATCGCTCTTGCCCGATGAAGCACCTTTGCCGCCGGAATTAGAATGGGTGATTGACTTGACCAGTTATGCCGTAGCCCTACGCTATCCCGGCGATTATGAGGAGGTAACGATCGAGCAATATCAGGAAGCATTGGCTGCCGCTCGCACGGTCGTCAACTGGGCGGAGCGCCTTCTGCACGCATTGTCATGAGCCAGAATACTATCGTGGCTCGCACCTGGATGAAATCAGGGTTGATGGCCGGATAATCTTTGCCTTGAAGTTCTTACCCTACCAAGGCATCTGTCCCTGCCCCTGACATTATGGCGCAGCCTGATCCGGTTCAGGTGGCCAGGCATAGAGCACGGTGAAACCGCGATAGTCTTCCTCGTTCTCGCACCAGGGCCGGCCGCCAAGCGTGTTCCAGGCGTGGCCGGCAAGGCCCGGCGGCTCGTGCGGCTGGCGGATGCGCACGCCAAAGGTGATGCCCAACGACAGCCCGGCCCGGCGCAGGAAGTGATAGCGCAAGAGCGAGCGCCGCAGACAGAGGCCGAAGGGGTGGCGGCGGTCGCTGCGGGCCAGGGCATCGACAAGGCTGCGCAGCCGGTCGTGGTCGAGTGCAGTCATGTCGGCGGCGGCAGGCGTCAGCTCGGCCAGGAATTCGGGCAGGGGGAGGGCGTCGTGCCGGGCCGGGAGGCCGGCGGCCAGTTGGCGGATGGCCGGGATGAGGGGACGCAGGTCGGGGTCGGTGTAGGCGCCAGCCACCGTCAACAGAGCCTGCACCCCACGCCAGGCGCGCTGGCTGGTTGGTACGAGGGGCCAGGATGTGACTCTTCGCATAGTCAATTGCTATGGCGCAATCGCACACAGATCAGCATGGCGCCGGCCGCCAGGGTGAAATGGTCGCTTCGGGCAAGCGCAGCGATTCGAGGAAGTCGATGAGGTGGCCGTGCAAGCGGCGGGCGGTGTCGCAATCGTTCGCCAGGCGGTCGTTCTGTTGGGTGGGGTCGTCGGGCAGGTGATAGAGGTGGCTGACCACGTGCCCGCCGCCGTGCAGCAGCGTCCAAACGCCATCGCTGACGGTGATCAACGGCTGCGCGCTCAGCGCACCCACCAGGCTGCGCGACGAGATGGTGCTCGGTCGCAGCGCCGGCTCGCTCGTCGCTTCCTGCCGCAGGATGGGCGCCAGTGAGACGCCGTGCATGGTGTTGGGGCGGTCGATCCCGGCCAGTTCGAGCAGGGTGGGGGCGATGTCGGCCGGCTGGGCCAGGGCGGAGGTGCGGGCCGGCTGGCTGGTGGGGGTGCGGATCAGCAAAGGCACATGCGCCAGCTCTTGCCAGAGGGGATAAGCCTTGCGCACGCTGCCCCGCTCCCAGGCTTTGCCCACAGCGTTGTGCTCGCCGAGCATGATGCCGTGGTCGGCCATGATCATGATGACGGTGTTCTCGGCCAGCCCCATGCTTTCCGCGGCTTCCAGCAGGCGGCCCAGCCAGCGATCGGTGAGGGTGATGTCGGCGGCGTAGAGGGCGCGCATGTGCTGCAGTTCGGCCGGGCTGAGGTAGTCGGGCGGGGCGTAGGCCGGGTAGATGACTTCCTGACCGCTGTAGCCGGGGTCGTAGAGATCGACCAGTTCCTTGGGCGGGTCCCAGGGTTCGTGGGTGTCGAAGCTATCGATGTGGAGATAGAAGGGCCGGTACGAGGCGTGTCGCTCCAGCCAGTCGATGGCCGTCTGCATCGTCCTCGCCACCAGATACTCTTCCTCGCTTTCCCTCTCCCAGACGTTGCGCAGATATTGGCGAATTTCTTCGAGGTTGCGCAGCTTTTCAGGGTCGGCAGGCAGGGGAGGTTCGGGCGGAGCGGCGCGCCAACGGTCGGCCAGCTGCCCGCGCACCCATTCCCACGAGCCAAAGCCGCGGTCGAAGAAGAAGCCGTTGTCCTTGAGAAGCCAGGTGTCGAAGACCATGCCAGTGGTGTACCCGGCCCGGCTCAGCCGCTCGGCCAGGGTGACTTCGTCCGTCGGCAGTGTGACCCACCCCATGGTGGTATACAGCCAGCGGCCAGTGAATTGCTCGGCGCGATTGAGAACGGTGGGGAAGCCGCCCATCATGTGCTTGTCGAAGACGATGGCCTTGCTGGCGAAGGCGTCGAGGTTGGGCGTCTTGATCCAGGGGTTGCCGAGAAAGCCGATGTGGTCGTAGCGCACCGAATCGAGGACGATGACGATGAAGTTCGGGCGCGGGTCGGCGTCGCCATTGCGAAGGCGCGGCATGTAGGTGCGCGCCGCAAGGTTTCGTCTGGCCTGAACAGCCCCACCCGCCAGCAAAGCCGCGGCCCCAACGGCGCCGGCGCCAGTGAGGAATTGGCGTCGCGTGATCTTTTTGGGGGTTTTCATAGTTGCCTCCTGGGAACGGAAAACCGCTTTTCGTATAGTAGAATCGGCAAGATTGAGCCTGCGCGCCGCTGCAAGGGGCGTCGTTCTTCTTTGTTTGCCTGTCTTACGATCTTTCCAGGTCGCGGGCGCGGCTGATGGCGTGATCTCCAAAGCGACGACGCAGATCGTCGAGTGTTTCCTGTAGTCGTTGGGCCTCGGCGTGAGGCGCATCCCACAGCCCCAACTGCCGATAGCCGGTCGCGAGGCCGCTGACGCCAACGCCAAGCAGCCGGATGGGGGTGCGGCCGTCCCAGGCCTGCTCGAACAACCGCGTGGCCGTGGCTACGATCTCGGCGTCGAGGTCGGTGGGGCGGACGAGGGTGGTCTGGCGGGTGATGGTGCTGAAGTCCGGCCAGCGCAGTTTGAGCTTGACCGTGCTTCCGGTCAGTCCCTCGCGGCGTAACTCTCGTCCGACGCCCTCGGCCAGGTCGCTGAGGGTGCGACGGAGTTCGCCAGCGTCGGCGATGTCGCGGGCAAAGGTCACTTCTTTGCTGACCGACTTGGTTTCGTGTTCGGTGACGATGGGCCGGTCGTCGATCCCGCGTGACCTTTGGGCCAGGTCGGCGCCAGGCTTGCCGAAGAGCCGCATCAGCTCGGCTTCGGGGCGGGCGGCGAGGTCGCCGATGGTGTGGATGCCCAGCCCGGCCAGCCGTGCGGCCGTCTTGGGGCCGACGCCCCACAGGGCCTGAGCCGGCAGTGGGGCCAGGAAGTCAGCCTCCTGGCCGGCCGGGACGACGGTGATGGCGTTGGGCGGCGCGCCGGTCTGGGCCTGGCCCTTGCCGAAATCGTTGGCGATCTTGGCTACCAGCTTGTTCGTGGCCACGCCCAACGAACTGGGCAGGCCCAGGCGGTCGCGGATGTCTTGCTGCAAGCGTCGGGCCAGGGTTTCGCCGTCTTCGGGCAGGTCGCTGAGGTCGAGGAAGGCTTCGTCGATCGAGATCTGCTCGACCAGCGGGGTGAGGTCGTGCAGCAGGGCCATGACCTGGCGCGAGACTTCGGCATAGCGCCGGTGGCGAGGGGGGACGATGATCAACTCCGGGCAGAGCCGCAACGCCCTCGACATGGGCATGGCCGAGCGCACCCCCAGGCGACGGGCGGCGTAGGAGCAAGAGGCCACCACGCCCCTTTCGTCGGGCTGTCCGCCGACGGCGAAGGGCTGGCCGATCAGGTCAGGTCGTTCCAGTTCCTCGACCGCACAGAAGAAGGCGTCCAGGTCGAGGTGAAGGATGGTGGGCATGGGGTGGTGCTGCGTGGTGGTGTTTCGTGGGTCGAGGAGTGAGAGCCGCTAGGCGCCGTGCTGCTGGCGTGCGCAAGCTAAGGTGTGTAGTAGATCGTCAACCTGGGGTTCTGATCGGCGGGCCAGCCTTCGCGAGAGGCCAGACTGTACTGAACGGGGTTGGCGCTCGAAGCTTGCAGCAGCAGGCCGAAATTCGACCCTGCGCCTGCGGTTGCCCAAACTTGCGCAGCGGCAGTCACATCCAGCGTCGCCCATCCCGAAGCGGGCAGGGTGATGGAGCTGAGGACGGTGGCGTCGCGGTCGGCGATGCTGCTGGCCAGCGGCGCCGACCAGGGCTGGCCGGCCTGGGCGACATTGGCTGTGACCTGCATTTCGTCCCAGGCGCGGAGCAAACGATAGGTCACGGTCGTCAGTGCCTGCTCATTGGTGCGACCGGTGGTGAAGACGGACAGCTCGGCCCGAGTGACGGTGGCTCCCGCAGGCAGTGTGCTCAGATCGAAGCGGAGCAGCGAAGACACGATGCCGGGGCGCACCGCCAGGATCGTGCTACTGCCGAAGTTGGCGTCGGGATTCCACAAGTTGATGTAGGCGTCGGCCACGGGAGCCAGGATGAGCGTTGCCGAGGCGGTTGAGGTTGATGTGGGGGTCGCGGTGGCCGTGGCGGTAGCCGTGCTGGTGGGGCCAGGTGTGGAGGTTGGGGTGCGGGTGACTGTCGCCGAGGGCGCGAGGGTTGGCGTGGCGGTGGCGGTGCGATTTGGGGTGGGCGTAACAGTCGAGGTCTGCAAGGGCGTTGGCGTCGGCGTCGCCCCGTCTTGAAAATGATAGATCTGATCGGCCAGCAGCCCACTCATCCAGACGTGGTTGTCGCAGACCCTGACGCCGAAAAGACTGTGGATCTTGAACGGGTTGGGCACGGAGGAGGTGGTGTAGGGTTCGGCCACGGCGCCCGCAGTGACATTGGTGGCGGGGGTTAGGGTGCTGACGAGAGGCGTGAGCGTTTGGCTCAGCGGCGTCAGGGTGCGGGCTTCTCGCAGCACGCCCTGGATGATGGTTGTATTCAGGGTGGCGGTCTCGTTCGCGCCGGCGGGGTTGAGAACGAAGAACTCGTCCGCAAGGATGTTCACGCCGATGATCTGGTTTCCTAGCCAGTCGAGACCGGTGCTGCGATGTGGATGAGGGTAGCTGCCATAGCTCGTCCATTGGCGGCTGCCCGGATCGAGCCGAGCGATGGCGACGGTGCTACTGCCAGCGCCTTGGACGTTGAAATTCGAGAACCAGATGGCGCCGTCGGCTGCTTCGCGGATGCCCCAGGGATTGAACCCGGCCGGGAGTTGGTAGCGTGTGAATTTGCGCGTGGCTTTGTCGAACATGAACACGGCGGCGCCAGCACCGGGCTGATCGCCGGCGGCAATCCACAGCCTGCCCTGGCTGTCCATCAGGCTGTGTTTGAGCTGCACCCCTCCTGGCAGGGCAAAGACGCGTAGTTCGGCGATCCCAGGGCGGAAGCGCAACACAAAACCATCGCGCGATGTCGCCCACACGCTGCCCTCATCGACGGCGATGCCGTGGAGCCGGGTGTAGCCGGTGGCCCAGGATGTCAGGCGATTGGTGGCCAGATCCAGCCTGGCGATTTCGGTGCCCTCGAAATCCGCCGTCCAGAGGCGCCCTTTGCGGTCCCTGGCCATGTTGATCGGCGCCGACCCATAGGCCCATTCGGTTACGTGGCCATCGGGCGTGATGCGGCCCAGGTAGCCCGGCGCCACCCCTTTGGTTTCGCCGCCATAGAAGACGGCGCCGTTGGCATCACAGAAGAGGTTGCTGGCCGGCGTGCGGCCGGTGGGGAGTTGGAAGATGTCGTAGGTGATAGCAGCAGCCTGGTTTCCAGGCGTCTCAGGATCCAGCTGCGGTTTTGCCTGGGCGGGCAGGGCGAGGAGGATGGCCGTCAGCAGACAGGCGAGTCCTATCAGGAGAACATGGATGGGGCCTTTGAAGTGGGGTGGCATCGGATTCCGTTATGTGATGTGTGGTTCGAACTGAGTGGATTCAGCGCACGAAATGGTATAGCTGGTCGGCCAGCAGTCCACTCATCCAGACGTGGTTGTCGCAGACTTTGACGCCAAAGAGGCTGTAGACCTGCGAGGGGCTGGGAACGGCAAAGGTGGTGTAGGGCGCAGCAACGACGCCGGCGGCGACGCTGTTGGTAAGCGGCGCTGTACTGACGATAGGCGTAAGAATTCGGTTGACCGGCGTGAGCGTTTTCAGTTCGTGGAGCGATGCCTGAATGACCGTCTTGTTCAGGGTGACGGTCTCGCCAGGGGCGGCGGGGTCGAGGAGAAAGAACTCGTCGCCGAGGATGTTGACGCCGATGATCTGGTTGCCGAGCCAGTCGAGGCTGGTGCTGCGGTTGGGATGGGGGTAGCCGCCGAAGCTGGTCCATTGGGCGGTGACGGGGTCGAGCCGGGCGATGGCTTTGTCGCTGGTGGTCTTGCCTTTGAGGCTGAAGTTCGTAAACCAGATGGCGCCGTCGGCGGCCGGGCGGATGTCGAAGGGGTTGAAGCCTGCCGGCAGCTGGTAGCGCGTGAACTTGCGGGTGGCGCTGTCGAACATGTAGACCGCCGCACCCGCGCCGGCCAGGTCGCCGCCCGCAATCCACAGCCGGCCCTGGTCGTCCATCAGGCTGTGCTTGAAGGGCGCCGCCGTGGGCAGGCCAAAAACGCGCAGTTCGCCGTTGCCGGGTTTGAAGCGCAGGACGAAGCCGTGGCGCGAGATCGACCAGATCGTGGACGAGCGATAGCTGATGCCGTGGAGGAGGGTGTAGCCGGTATCCCAGGTGGTCAGGCGATTGCTGGCGGGGACGAGGCGGGCGATCTCTGTGCCCTCGAGATCGGCCGTCCAGATGCGGCTTTTGTCGTCTTTGACCATGCTGACCGGCGCCCAACCATAGGCCCACTCGGTGATCTGACCAGTGGGTGTGACCCGGCCCACATAGCCGGGGGCGACGTTTTTGGTCTCGGCGCCATAGAAGACGGCGCCGTTGGCATCGCAGACAAAGGCGTTGTAAGGCGTGCGGGCAGGGGCAAGCGCGAAGATGTCGTAGGTGAAGGTCGCAGCCTGATTCGCCGGGCCTTCGGGATCCGGCCAGGGGGCCGCCAGCGCCGGAGAAGCGACCAGCACCGCCACGAGCAAGGCGGTCAGGGCCAGGGTCAGGGTGTGCGCGGGAGAATGGCGGCTTTTGGGCATGAAACACTCGCGGTCGCTCTATTTGCCGTTGAGTCCGGCCAGGATCCAATCATCGATGAGTGTCTTGTCCTGCTCGCTCAGGTCGAGTTCGACGTCCTCGCAGCGGGCGAGGACGCTGTTGCGGAACACGCGCGCCAGGGTGGCGGCGCTATCGCGCTTGCTGAAACGATGACCCTTGTAGATGATGCCTTTGAGGACGAAGCCAACATCGGCGCGAGAGATGGTTTCCCCGCGCTCGATGCAACGGTCGCGCACCGACTTGGAGGTCTGGGTGAGGTTGTAGGCGTTTTCCTTCAGTTCGTCGGCGATGGCCTCGAACAGGACGGCGTATTGGCCGGGGCTGAGGTCGGGCGTGCCGGTGCCCTGGTGGATGCGGCGGATGAGATCGGCCAGGTCGCGCGGGACGGGCGCTGCCTCGACTGGCGGCGCTTCTTGCGGGGGCTCGTGGCGCTTGGGGTCGTAGAGGTAGCCGGGGGCCGGGGTGGGCGCGTAGGCGAAGCCGCGGTCGTCCACATCCGAGACCAGGTCGTGCAGGGTGCCGGCGCCCGCCCACTGCGAATCGATCACCTGCTGCCCCAGCCGCGCGACGATGTCGGCGGCGGCGGCGGTGAGGTCGATCGGTTCGGGCGCGGCTGTCACCATGCGGCGGATCTGCTGGAAGATGCGCTGGCGGAGTTGCTCTTCGCCGATGCCCTCGCCGCGGGTTTGGGCCTCGCTGCGGCGACCAGGGGCCTGGCGGCTGGGGGTCTGCACCGTCACTCGCCAGGGGTCGCCTTCGCTCAGACGCAGGCCGGGGTGCCGGCGGGCCAGGTCGACCGTCAGCCCGCGCAACGAGTAGAAGCCGAACCAGTTGCTATCGCGAAAGCCGGGGAAGCTCATGTAGAAGCGCGGCAGGTCGGTGGCCAGGATGCGGCCGTTGGCGCTGGCCTGGGCATAGAGCCGGGCTGCCAGGTCATTGAGGATTTCGGCCGTGGCGGTGGGATGGGCCTCGCGCAGCCGTTGGCGGGCCTCGTCGCGTTCGGCTTCCGAGGCCATGCCCAGGGCGTATTCGATGAAGACGTCTTCCTGGATGACGATGTCGCAGGCGGCTTTGTAGGCATCCGAAGCGGGGCCAGCGGCCAGGATGGCGGTGTGGCGGTCGTGCGAACGCAGCCGCAGCAGCACGGGCATGAAGTCGGCGTCACCGGAGAGGATGATGAATTCGTCGAAATGCGTCTTGTGTTCGAGCGTGTCGATGATATCCATCACCATGTAGATGTCGGCGCTGTTTTTGCCCTGGGCCGTGAGGGGCGGGCAATCGATCACGCTGAAGGCTGAGCGGGTGAAGTTGGGGCGATAGCGACCGAAATCGCGCGGGTTCAGATAACAACGGCGGATGAGGATGTCGCGCGGTTGCAGGAGGCTGGCGCTTTCCTCTTCGTCCTGGCGCGGCATGCCGCGGCCCATCCAGGCCAGCCAGCGGGCGGGGTCGGTGGCAAATCGTTCGGCGGCGGCTTCGTCGAGTTGTTTCAGGCCGAGATAGATGTTATCGAAATCGACATAAAGCGCGGTCTTGAGAGCTTTGGTTGTGCTCAAAGGGGCAGGTTGTGACATAGGGGTGGTGATGCAGGTTGCGTGGCGCCTGTAGTAGGACAAGTGAGGCGTGAGACACGGCGCCGAATGTTAGTGCGGCGGGCGCAGTCGGGCAATGAGAATGGGCGGGATACCGTGGAAGTTCGACCAAGAGAACGGGCGGTTGGGTTGGAGTTCGGGCGGGAGAACAGGCTCGGTCAGGGCGTCCAGCGCCATGCCGTGGCCGAAGAAAGGTGAGAGAAGGGCGCCGAGCGGACGATGGAAGTAGAGATGGGGCTGTGGCTGGCCGATGATGCCGATCCCGCGGGTGATGACAGGCTCCAAATAGCTATGACGTTTGATCGCATAGGAAGTGACCAGTTCGCCATCGCGATCCTCTTCCTCGACCACCTTGCGGAACTCGCCGGAATTGAAGCAGGGATGCGTGACCGAGAAGACGAAGCGCCCGCCGGGCTTGAGCAGATAAGGGAGCGCCGCCGCCAGCGGTTGGAGGTCGGTCATGTCCATCAGGGCCATGTTGCAGACGGCGGCATCGAAGCGGCCCCGGCCCAGACTCCTGAGCGCCCCGGCGTCGGTGGCGTCGAGCACCAGGTATTCGATCGTATCGACATGCTCCCTGCTGTGCCCGCGCGCCCGCTCGATGAAGGTGGTGGCGGCGTCGAAAGCGACAACCTGCGCCCCCAGGTCGGCCAGCCGGCGGCTGAACTGGCCGTTGCCGCAGGCGATGTCGAGGATACGCTCGTCCCGGCGCACGGCCAGGAGGTTTTCGGTGGCGGGTGCGACGAGGAGACGATGGAAGGGGTTGCCTTCCGGCCCGATGAAGTCATCCCACCAGGCGGCGTTGGCTTCCCACGCCGCCTGGGCTTGTTGCTTGAGGTTGGTAGGCGATGACAAGGGTCAGTTGCGGACGACGCCCAGGGTGAGGGCGATGCTATCGATCTTGTGCTGCTCGCTGAAGGCTTGTTCGGGTGGGTCGTCATCCACCAGCCGGTCCGAGAGCGTCTCCATCTGGATGTAGGCGCCCCAGGTCTCGAACACCTCGTTGAGTTCGCTGCTGGGGGTGCTGTACCAGGCGGTGATGTGGTCGGCGATGTCGAAGTTGGCGTTCTTGCGCATGCTTTGGATGCGGCGCACGACTTCGCGCGCCAGCCCTTCGGCCTTTAGCTCGGGCGTCACTTTGGCATCGACGGCGACCGTGAGCACTTTGTCGGCGGCAACAGCCAGGCCGGGGGCGGGCTGGGTGAGGACGAGGATTTCTTCGGGCAGCAGCTCGAATTCGGCGTCCTCGACGGTGAGGAGGACGTTTTCGCCGGCGTTGACCTGGCGGGCCACCTGGTCGGGGTCGATCGCGGCCAGGGCGGTGCGCACGGCCGGGAAGGCTTTGCCCAGTTTGGGGCCGAGCAGCCGGTTGTTGGGGAGGACGCGGTAGGTGACCAGTTCCTCAGGCTCATCGACGAAGTCGAGGGCCTTGACGTTGAGTTCGTCGGCGACGATGTCGGCCAGGTCGGCGGTCAGGTCGTGGCGGCCTTCGGCCACATGCACCAGGGTGCGGGCCAGGGGCTGGCGCACGCGCAGGTTGGCGCCGCTGCGGGCGCTCAGACCCAGGCTGGTGATGCGCCGGGCCAGGGCCATCTGGTCGAGTAGGGTGTCGTCGATGGCTTTGCGGTCGGCCAGCGGCCAATCGGTGTGGTGGATGCTGGCACGGGCGCCTTTCTGCGCCCCCACCACCAGGTTCTGGTACATCGTCTCGGTGACGAAGGGCAGGATGGGCGCCAGCCCGCGCATGAGCTTGACCAACACGTGGTAGAGGGTGGCGTAGGCGTCCTCTTTGTCGTCGTCTTGTTCGCTCTTCCAGAAGCGGCGGCGGCTGCGGCGGATGTGCCAGTTGGTCAGGTCTTCGATCAGGGATTCGAATTCGAGCGTGGCCCCAAAGGCATCGGAGTTTTCGAGATCGACGGTGACGCGTTCGATCACCTGGTTCAGGCGGGCCAGGATCCAGCGGTCGAGCGGGTTGGAGGTGCGAGGGGTGCGGCCTTCGGGCTGGGCGGGGTTGAACTTGCGGCCATCCGGCTCCCAGCCGTCCAGCCGGGCGTAGGTGACGAAGAAGTTGTAGACGTTCCAGAGCGGGATCAGCACCCGGCGGCGGGCCTCATCGGCGCGGTGGTAGCCAAAGAGGAGGTTGTTCTCGGGTTTGTGTGCGCAGTACAGCCAGCGCATCACATCCACGCCCATCTTGTCGGCGGCTTCGTTGAATTCGATGGCGTTGCCCCAGCTCTTGTGCATGGCCCGGCCGTCTTCGGCAAAGAGGAGGGCGTAGCCGAAGTTCTCGAGGAAGGGGGGCGAGTTATCGATGACGGTGGCCATGGCCAGCAGGCTGTAGAACCAGTTGCGGAACTGGCCGGGGAAGGATTCGCTGATCCAATGGGCGGGGTACCACTGCCGCCAGAAATCCGGGTCGGTGCGGTAGCCGATGGTGCTGAAGGGGACGATGCCGGCGTCGAGCCAGGGGTTGCCGACATCGAGGACGCGGCTCATCACGCCGCCGCAGTGCTCGCAGCGGAGTTTGACGGCGTCCACCCACGGCCGGTGGGGCGTGTGGCCGGCGAATTCGTCCCAGCCGGCGATGGCGCGGTCTTTCAGCTCGTTCTCGTCGCCGACGACATGGTGGCGATGGCAGTTCTCGCACACCCAGAAGGGCAGCGCCAGGCCCCAGTAGCGGTTCTTCTTGCTGATCATCCAGTCGTGCATGTTGCGCAGCCAGTCCTGCTCGCGGGCATGGCCGAAGTCGGGGATCCAGCGGATCTGGTCGACGACATCCATGATCTGGTAGCGCAGGCTGCGTTCTTTCTCCTCAGCCGTCAGTTCCTCGCGCCCCTTGTCGTAGCTTTCGCCCATGCTGATGAACCACTCATCCACCAGCCGAAAGACCAGTTCGGTGTTGCAGCGCCAGCAGGTGGGGTAGCGGTGCGTGTAGGCTTCGACGCGATAGGAGATGCCTTTCCGTTCCAGATCCTCGAAGATCGGCGTCGCCACCTCGGCCACATAGCGCCCGGCCAGCCAGCCAAAGCCGGAAAGAAAGCGGCTGTCGTCGTCCAGCGGCGCCACTACGGGCAGGTTGTATTGCTTGCTGAGTTGAAAGTCCTCGGCGCCGCAGCCGGGGGCGATGTGGACGATGCCCGTGCCCTCGGCCTCGCCCACCTCGTCCCAGAGGATGACGCGATGGGACTCGATGGCGCTGGTCTCGCCCTTGAGCACACCCAGTTCTTCCAGGGGATGATAGCCGCCGGGCGCCTGGGCCGCGGGCAGGTCATCGAAGGGGCCGTCGTAGGCCCAGCCTTCCATCTCCCGGCCCTGCAACTCGCCCAGGATTTCGTATAGCCCGTGCAGCATGTGCAGCGTGCCCTTGGAGAGGTAGAGGGTGTGGTCGCCTTGCCGGACGCGGACATAGGTCAGGTCGGGGCCGACGGCCGCCGCCACATTGCTGGTCAGCGTCCAGGGGGTCGTCGTCCACACCAGCAGCGATTCATTGGCCCGCCCGCGCAGGGGGAAGCGGAGGGTGATGCTGCGGTGGGTGAGCTCCTGGTAGCCGTCGGTGACGATCTCATGCTGGCTGATGCCGGTGGCGCAGCGCGGGCACCAGGGCATCACATCCGCCCCACGATAGAGATAGCCTTTCTCCCAGCATTTCTTGAGAAAGGTCCAGATCATGTAGTTGTTCTCGTTGGAGAACGTGAAATAGCTGCCGCCCAGTTCCGGCAGGCCCAGGCGACCGACGATCATCTCGACAGTGTCGGTGACGGGGCCGTTGGGGCCGGCGACGGTGACGGTTTGAGCGGGGTTCTCGATCAGTTTGGCGGCCAGGTCGCGCAGCTGGTCGGGGTCGTTCCAGTCCATCCAATAGCCCAGGCGGATCGATTGCTCGGTCTGGACGGCGGCAAATTTGAGGACGCGCGCCTTGGAATGGCGGACGAATGGCTCGACGCCGAAATCATCGATGTCCTTCTTGGTGCTGAAGCCCAGATCGCGCTCGACGTGGATCTCGACCCACAGACCCTGGCAGTCGAAGCCGTTCTGATAGCGCAGTTCGCGGCCGCGCATCGACCAGAAGCGGTTGTAGAGGTCTTTGTAGGTGCGACCCCAGCCGTGGTGCACGCCCATGGGGTTGTTGGCGGTGATGGGGCCGTCGATGAACGACCATTTGGGCTGGCCCTGGCGCAGGGCGCGCAACTTCGCGAAGGCCTGGCTTTGTTGCCAGAATTCGAGCACCGCGTGCTCCTGCTTGACGAAATCGACGTCGGAGAGAACGTCCTGAAAAGGCATGAAGGGACTCCTGGCGCTAAGGTGCGAGTCGGTTCGGTAGCCGGTATCTGCTCAGCCGGGCCGATTCGCCGTGAAGAACCCGTCCCACCGCAACTCCTTCATCTGCGGGCGGGGGTGTTTGGCCAGGCGGATCGCCATGTCGGCCATGGCCTTGACCGCCCATTCGAAGTAGAAGGGCGTCAGCGAATAGATGTCCATGTCGGGGGCGGGGTTCATGAAGTCGATGGCGTAGGGGATGCCGTCGCGCACCGCCCACTCGGCCGAATTCATGTCATAGCCCAGCGCCCGCACCAGCTTGAGCGAATCACCCACCACGCGCGCCCCTAACTCCGGGCTCATGTGCTCGTGCTCCTGGATGTACTTGCGCTCGTGCGGGTCGTACTTGATCGGCATGATCTCTTCCTGGCCCAGGCAGATGCAGCGGATGTAGTGATCCCACTTGATGAATTCCTGCAACACCATCGTCCGCAAGCCGGTGTGGTTGTAATAGTAGATCAGCTCATCCATGGTGTGGCAGATGAAGACATCCTTCCAGCCGCCGCCGTGGGCGTCTTTCAAGACGCAGGGCAGACCGACATAGTCGATGATCGCCTGCCAATCCAGCGGATACTTGAGGTTGCGCAGGCTTTCGGTGTGGACGATGCCGGGAACATAGTCCTTGTTGGGGAGCACCATCGTCTTGGGGGAGGCCACACCCAGGCTGGTGGCCAGGGCGGCGCCGAAGAATTTATCATCGGCCGTCCACATGAAAGGGTTGTTGACCACCGTCACGCCCTGCAAAACCGCGTATTTGAGGAAGCTGCGATAGTAGGGCACCTCATGCGAAATGCGGTCGATGATGACGGCGTAGTCCAGCACTTCGTCCATGCGGGTGCCGCCCAACTGCACGAACTCGGCCACCACGCCCTGGTCGCGCTTATTGACTTCTTCGATAAACTCCGGCGGGAACGACCACTCGCGCCCGACCAATAGACCAACTTTCAGTGTCATATCAAACAATCTCCTCTAGGGGAATTTCGGATTGCGGATTTTGGATTGCGAAATGCGAATTTTGGATTGCGAAATGGATAGATCACGAATGGCACGAATGGACGAATGGCACGAATAGAGCCACCTGCGACCTGCCGCCTGCGACCTGCCACTTGCGACCTGCCACCTGCGACCTGCGACCTGCCACCTGCGACCTGCGACCTGCGACCTGCCACCTGCGACCTGCGACCTGCCACCTGAGACCTGCGACCTGCCACCTGCCTTCTTCAACTCGGCCCACTCAAATACAACTTGACCATCTCCTTCCACCACGGCCAGTCGTGCGCCCAGCCTTTCCAGATGCGCAGGGCGTGCCAGATGCTTTTCTCCCACAGCAGCCGCGAGAAATCTTCGGTGTCGCGACGCTTGGGCTCGTCTTCGCTCGTGGTCAGGATGATGTCCATCCGCCGCATCGCCGCCAGCCGGTGCGGGTCATGCTCGTTGGCGATGAAATCGACCGGGTTGTTGAAATAGACATTGTCGTCGTTGTGCCCATCCATCCAGCCGCGGATGTCGTACATCCCGTTCATGGCCAGCACGCGGCCCACCAGGTGCGGATGCTTGAAGGCGAAATTCACGGCATGATAGGCGCCGAAACTGGCCCCGGTGACGATCAGAAAGGGGTTCGGGTTGTGTTGGCTGAACGGGATCACCTCGCGGGTGAGGTACATATCGTATTGCTCGTGCCGCCAGGCGCGGTCACCCGGCCATTTCCAATTTGCATACCAGCTCTCCTCATCCACGCTATCCACACAGAAAGCCTGTAACCAGCCCTGTTCCAGCGGTTGGCGCAGCGTCTCGAACATCCCGCGGTCTTCCCACTCGTAGAACTTGCCCTTCGAGGTGGGGAAGACCAGCATCCTGGCCCCCCCATGCCCAAAGACCAACATCTCCATTTCCTTCCCCAACGCCGGGCTGTACCAACGATGATGTTCGCGTCTCATCCTTCCAGCTCCCACACATCCATCGACAACACCGCCTTGTGCTCGTGTTCGGCCTGCCAATCGCTGGCCGCCTTCAGAAAACCCTGGAACAGGCGCCGGCTGGAGGCATCCTTGTGCACGAACTCCTCGGGATGCCACTGCACGGCCACGGCAAACTGGCCGTTGGGTGCTTCGATGCTCTCGATCAGGCCATCGGGCGCAAAGGAGGTGGGGCGCAGACCCGGCGCCAGGTCCTTGATCCCTTGATGGTGCATACTGTTCACCATCACCTGATTCCCGCCCAGAAGCCGGCTCAAGCGAGAAACGGCCTCGAGGCGGACATCGTGGCTCAGCCGGTCGCGGGTGTACTCGCCATGATAGGGATAGTAATCGTGCTTGATGGCGTCCGGCCGTTGCGCCAGCACATCCTGATACAGCGACCCACCCGCGGCCACATTCATCACCTGCAACCCCCGGCACACACCCAGGAGCGGCTTGTGATCCTCCAGCGCCCAACGGGCCAACGTCAGCTCGACCACATCGCGGTCCGAGTCGATGCGTCCGCAGAGTTCGGTCGTTTCTTCGCCGTAGTGGACTGGCTCGACATCCACCCCGCCGGGCAGAAACACCCCATCCACCTGTTCATAGATGCCGCGCAACGTCGCCAGGTCGTTGGCGACCAGGGGGATAATCCAGGGTAGCGCTCCCTGGCTGCTGAGCGAATTGATATAGGTATGGCCCATGATCCAGCAGCGCGGCGCCTGGCCGGGTATCGGCTCCTGCGTCTGCGTGGTGATGCCAATCAGCGGTCGTCTGTGCATAGTGGTTCCTGAAAATCCTCGATAGTTGAAGCGCCCATCCGCCAGCATGGCAGCGCATGGGAGCATTTCAGTCTACCACTGACCGGGATCAGGGTCAAAACGGGGTGGGCGCCGCCGCCGAACGGCGCAGCTTGCGCCGCACTTTGCGCCGCACTTCGCGCCGCCGCCGCTGCGCCACAACGAGCAGCGCCTGCTATAATGCGCCCATGACCGAAGAAGCGATCCTGACGCGTCGCGAACTGGAGATCCTGGCGTTGTTGGCCGAAGGGTTGAGCAACGACGAGATCGCCGGCCGCCTCATCATCAGCCCCAACACCGTCAAAGTGCACCTGCGCAACATCTTCGAGAAGATGGGCGTGCAATCGCGCACCGAGGCCACGATGGAAGCCGTGCGGCGGGGATGGATTGTGGTGCCCGGCCTCGATCTCGCTCCCACTGCCGAGGCGTCCACCCTGGCGTCCACCCTGGCGTCCACCCTGGCGTCCACCCTGGCGCCCTCGCCCGCCCTGCCTGCCTGGCCGCCCCTCGCGCCCGGCCTCGGCCCCTGGCAGCTCATCGGGTTGGTGATGGCCGTCACCGCTGCCCTGGTCGTGGCCCTCTGGCCCAACCGCAGCCTGTTGCTCACTGAGTCCCTGCCCTCGAACTTCACCACCGATCGCGGCGCTGACCCGATCTCGTCGTCTATTCGCCAGGAAGCCCCGCGCTGGAGCCAACGCGCCGCCATGTTCACCGCCCGTGGCCGCGCCGCCGCCGGCCTGGTGGATGGCCGGCTGTATGTGGTGGGCGGCGAGAACACAGCCGGAGATAGCAACGTAGTCGAGGTCTATGACCCGGCCTTCGATTCCTGGCAGCAACTGAAGCCTCGGCCTGTGGCCGCGCGCGGGGCGGCCGCCGCCGGTTTGGGCGCGGCGCTCTTTGTCGCCGGTGGCTGCGCCGGCGAGGGCGACGGCGTGAGCGTTCTCGACCGCGTCGACCACTACGACCCGGCCGCCGATGTCTGGACGCCGGCGGCCCCGTTGCCGGCCCCGCGCTGTGGGCTGGCGATGGCAGCCTATGGCGAGCGCTTGTTTGCCATCGGCGGCTGGGACGGCAGCACGATCACCGCCACGATGTTCGTCTACGACCCCATCGCCGACCGCTGGCAAGCGTTGGCGCCGCTGCCCGCGCCCCGCGCCTTCGCTGCCGTCGCCGTCTTGCGCGACCGCATCTATCTCATGGGCGGTCGCGACGACGAGCAGCAGCACGCCGAGATGTGGGTCTACGACCCGGCCAGGGATGTCTGGGCCGAAGCGCCGGCCTTGCCTGAAGCGCGCGCCGGCCTGGCCGCCGCAGCCGAGGGAACGTCGATCTATGCCATCGGCGGCGGCGAAGGCGATCAGCCTGGCCTGCACGAGCGTTTCGACCTCACCACCCAGGTCTGGTCAACCATCGACGCCCCTCGCCGCGGCCCCTGGCGCTCGGTGGCGGCGGCGATGATCGGCCCCAACCTCCACATCGTCGGCGGCTGGGCTGGTGATTTCCTCTCGGCCCAAGACGCCTACCAGGCATCCTACCTCCAATTCCTACCCCTGGGCGCCCAAAACGCCAAGCAGTAGGTTGGAGATTGGAGATTGGAGATTGCGGATTGCGAATTTGGCGTCAGTTATTGGTTAATGGTTATTCTTTAGTTTCCGGTAACTCGGTGACGAGTTGAAGCGCCGCGATTTCGGTATTGCGGTTCTGAACCTTACAAAAGCGATAGAAAAGGATGAGGAATGAGGTCAGGGATGCCGTTTACGAC
>JAIBAP010000029.1 GCA_019695115.1 Caldilineales bacterium
GGCGGATTGCTAGGACGGGCGGATGAGCGGATGGGGAGGGTGGGCGGATTGCTAGGACGGGCGGATGAGCGGATGGGGAGGGTGGGCGGATTGCTAGGACGGGCGGATGGGCGGATGGGGAGGGTGGGCGGATTGCTAGGACGGGCGGATGAGCGGATGGGGAGGGTGGGCGGATTGCTAGGACGGGCGGATGGGCGGATGGGGAGGGTGGGTATTGTAGCGAAGCGGGGGGGAAGGGGCCAAGTATGATAGTGGCCCCGCAGCCCGGCAGCGGGCGACCCTTGCTCGCCCGACTTGCCAATTTCGCTCAACCCCGCGACAATCGCCGCCATGACTACTCTGACGACTGCGAACACAACCCCGGCAGCCGCCGGCCGTAGGTCAGCCGACGGTATGCACGATGGGGTCGATTTCTTTCTTCACCTGGTCATCTCGACCAATCTGGCCTGGTCGCTGCACGCGGCCAGGTGGAGCCAGGGGCTGGAGCGGCTGTTCATCGTTGCCATCTTCGCTACGATTGCCGCCACGGTGGTTGCCCGTAGCGGCTTCCGCCGCTTCTTTGCCCTCCTCTACAGCCTGGTGGTGGGCGCCTCCGCTGTGCTGTTTGCCGTGGCGGCGCTGGCGCCCGCCGAACTGGTCGCCCAACAACGGGTCTATCACATGCTGGGCCGGGCCTCCGGCTGGCTGGCAAACGCGTTTCGCGGCCAGCCGGCTGTGGATGCGCTGATGTTCGTCTTCGTCCTGGCCGTGCTCATCTACATCCTCTCCTACAGCGCCGCCTGGACCTACTTCCGCGATGGCCGCAAATGGCAGGCGTTGCTGCCCATCGGCCTCGCCATGTTGGTCAATCTCTACTATGCGCCGCCGCGCCTGGGCATCTACTTCGTCGTCTATCTGCTCTGCGCCATTCTGCTGGCCGTGCGGGCCACCCTGCGCGAACGCCAGGGCGAGTGGCAGGCGGGGCAGGTCTACTTCCCCAACGACATCGGCTTCGATTTCACGCGCGATGGCATCCTCTTCGCCCTGTTCGTCATCCTGGTGGCCTGGGTGTTGCCCACCAGCGCCGATCAAGGCCGTTTCAATCCTCTGCTCGACCCGTTGCAAGACCCCTGGCGGCAGTTCCAGCAGGAGTGGAACCGCCTCTTCAGCACGCTCAACTACACCCGCACCGCCCCCGGCGCCAGTTTCGGCACCAGCCTCAGTTTGGGCGGGCCGCGCAAGGTCGATGACGGCCTGGTGATGGATGTCGAGACGCCGGTCAACCGCTACTACCGCGCCGTCGTCCTCGATACCTATCTGCCCGGCGGCTGGGTGCTGCAAAATGCGCCGG
The DNA here is from genome assembly GCA_019695115.1 of Caldilineales bacterium. Classification (GTDB taxonomy): domain Bacteria; phylum Chloroflexota; class Anaerolineae; order J102; family J102; genus SSF26. Next base: position 1,331 of record JAIBAP010000029.1, read on the forward strand.
CCTGGCGGCTGCGCGACGACGCCATTCTGCCGGTCTGGGAGGCGCGGCAGGAGATCACACAGACGATCACGACCTATTATGGCGGCAACGTGCTGATAGGCGCGCCCCAACCGGTGGCAGTCTCGTTGCCCAGCGATGTCCGCGCCCTGCCCCAACGCCCGCCCTCTCAACTGGCCGAGACCCCGCCTTCGTCCGATGAGCCAGTCGAGCTGGCCATGCTGATCGCCCGCGCCTCACTCCAGCCCGGTGATAGCTATGTCGTGCGTAGTTCCATCCCGGTCGTTTCGCAGGTGCAACTGCGCGCCGACCAGACCAGCTACCCCGACTACATCAGCGAACGCTATTTGCAACTGCCCGAGACGGTGCCGCAGCGCGTCTACGATCTGGCCGAGCAAGTTGCAGCCGGGGCGACCAACCCTTACGACGCCGCCAAGGCCATCGAGACCTTTCTGCGCGGTTACCGCTATAACGATCAGATCGAAGGGCCGCCGGCGGGCCAGGATGGCGTCGATTACTTCCTCTTCGACGAGAAACAGGGCTACTGCAACTACTACGCCAGCGCCATGGCGGTCATGCTGCGACATCTGGGCATCCCGGCCCGCATCGCCGCCGGTTACGCCACCGGTGAGTACATCGAGGAGAGCGACGTCTATCGCGTTCGCAACCGCGACGCCCACACCTGGGTGGAGGTCTTCTTCCCCACCTACGGCTGGGTGGAGTTCGAGCCGACCGCCTCCGAGCCTGTGTTGGAGCGACCTGTGGGCGAAATCATCGTTGCCCCCCCACCGCCGGCCAGCGGCTCTGTCGATGACCAACTTCTGGATGTCGATCCCACCAACCCTGGCGACCTCGGCCCGCTGCCGCCTCCTGTCGCCGCTACCTCACCCCTGTTCGCTTTGGGGCCAGGCGGCGGTCTGGCGCTGATGTTGGCTGCGATCGCCGGCCTGCTGGCCCTGGCTTTCTGGACCATCCGGCGGCTGCAACAGCCGGCTGCCTCGCTTCGGCGCCCGGTCTTTCAGGTCGTGCCCGAAGGCTTCACCGCCCGCCTGTGGGCCAATCTCATGCTTTGGGCGCGACGTCTTGGTTTGCTGGTGCAGCCCAGCCAGACGCCCCTCGAACAGGCGGGGAACTTTGGCGACCTCCTGCCCGAAGGCGCCGGCGACCTGGGCGCCATCGCCGCCCTCTACACCCGCGACCTCTACAGCCCTCATCCCCTCACCCCCGATGAAGCCGCCGACGGGCAGTTGGCCTGGCTGCGTCTGCTCCCGCTCCTCCGCCGCCGCTGGCTCGACGGCAAGACCCGCCTCCCGGCCGGTCTCAAACGCGCCTTCTTTCGCGGCTGACAAAATAGAGTTGCCAACTTTTCCGAAAAGTTGGCAACTCTTGATCAACTCTTGATCACACTACCTCCACATCAGTGACATCGATCGCCGCCGGCGCGTCTTCGGGCATGATCAGGGCGGCGATGACGTAGACGATGACGCCTGTGCCCAGGCTGCCGAGGGCAAACAGCGCCCACAGCAGTCGCACTACGGTGGCGTCGAGCCTGAAGGTGCGGGCCAGGCCGCCGCAGACGCCGAGCAAAATCCGGTTCTCGCGGCTGCGCTTGAGCGGGAGCCGCTGGCGACCGTCCTTCAACGTTTGTTTGACGGTCTCGGCATCCGGCCAGCGCGCCTGCATGTCGGCGGTCAACGAGCGCCCGTGGCGATTGTGGCGCAAGATGGCGATGCCAACGACCACCAGCACGGCCGGCCAGAACAGAATGCGGATCAGCGTCCACAGCCCGGCCCACAACGGGGCCAGGATGCCGATATTGGCCAGAAGCCACAGCAGGCCCAGGCCCACCAGCCCGTAGGCCAGCCAGCGCCGACCGTTTTCGCCGAAATCCAGCCGCGCCTGCCCCTGCTTGCCGGCAGCCTGAGAGCCGACCGGGAGCAACAGCCACAAAAGACCATAGGCGATCAGCGAGCCGCCCAGGGTGAGGACGGCCGTCGCCGCCCACAGCAAGCGCACCAGGGTGGGGTCGGTGTCGAAATAGTCGGCCATGCCGCCGCAGACGCCGCCCAGCCGTTTTTCGGTCGGATGGCGGTAGAAGACGCGTCCATCGCCGGCGACCCCGGCTGTGGAGGCTCGCCCTGGCAGCAGGCTGGCTGCAGGCGGCGGTGTCGTAGATTGAGGGGAAATGGTCATTTGCGACCTCCTGAAAGTGGTATCGTGCAACAATAGGCTGGTCTGCACTACGAGGTGGGGGAGCGCCGGGTTTCAGACCCCCTGCCGGGCCTGGTTTTTGCCTTCATCCACCTGTGGTACAATTCCTGCTTGCGGCGCCCATCGGCCTGGCTGGATTTGCCAGACACGAGTGCGCCGCAGCCAAATCAACGATATCCCCACCCCTTTTCTTGAGCGAGGACCTCTATGGCCGCTGAGAGTCTGACTATCATCGACAACCGCACCGGCAAATCCTACGAGCTACCCATCCAAGATGGCACCATCAATGCCATGGACCTGCGTCAGATCAAGGTCGATACCGGCGACTTCGGTCTGATGGCCTACGACCCGTCGTATCTGAACACCGCTTCGTGCCGCAGCACCATCACCTACATCGATGGCGCCCAGGGCATCCTGCGCTATCGCGGTTACCCGATCGAGCAACTCGCCGAGAAGTCGACCTTCCTCGAAGTCGCCTATCTCATCCTCTACGGCGAACTGCCCACTCAGCAGCAACTGGATCAGTGGGTCTGGGACATCACCCACCACACCCTGGTGCACGAAAGCCTGCGCATCCTGCTCGATGGCTTCCGCTATGACGCCCACCCCATGGGTATCCTCATCAGCGCCGTCGGCGCCCTCTCGACCTTCTATCCTGAAGCGCGCAATGTGGCCGATTGGGCCTCGGTCGAATTGCAGACCCGGCGACTGGTGGCCAAGATGCCATCGATCTCGGCCTATGCCTACCGCCACGCCATGGGCCTGCCCTACATCTACCCCGACAATGACCTGTCCTACACCGGCAACTTCTTGAACATGATGTTCAAGATGACCGAGATGAAGTACAAACCCAACCCCGTCCTGGAGCGGGCGCTCGACATCCTCTTCATCCTGCATGCCGACCACGAACAGAACTGCTCGACCAGCACCATGCGCATGGTCGGCAGTTCGCTGCCCGACCCCTACGTCTCGGTGGCGGCGGCGGCCGCTGCTCTCTACGGCCCCCGCCATGGCGGCGCCAACGAAGCCGTGGTGCGCATGTTGACGGAGATCGGCTCGGTCAAGAACGTGCCCGAATTCATCGCCAGCGTCAAACGCCAAGAGCGCAAGCTCATGGGCTTCGGCCATCGCGTCTACAAAAACTTCGACCCGCGCGGCATCATCATCAAGCGTGCGGCTTACGATGTCTTCGAGGTGACGGGACGCAGCCCCTTGCTCGATGTCGCCCTGGAACTGGAGCGCATCGCCCTCGAAGATGACTATTTCATCAGCCGCAAACTGTATCCCAACGTCGATTTCTACAGCGGCATCATCTATCAGGCCCTCGGCCTGCCTACTACCATGTTCACGGTCATGTTTGCTATCCCCCGCACCGTCGGCTGGTTGGCGCAATGGCGCGAACTGTTGCAGGATGCCGACCAGAAAATCGCCCGCCCGCGGCAGATCTACGATGGCGTCATGCTGCGCGACTACGCCTCCATCGAAACGCGCTCCTAAGCCGCCAAGCGCAGTCGCGGAAAATGCGGGAAAGCTGACACAATGTCCGCCCCCGGCCCTGTACCGGGGGCGGTGCGCGCCCCCCCACCGTCATGACCAGCAAACGCCGGCTCTTTTTTATCCTTGCCGTCTTCCTGGGGCTGGTGCTGCTGTCTGGCATCGGCGCCGGCGCCGCGGCCACGCGCGCCTGGCGCCAGTTCAACCAGTCCACGCCACTCGAGCAGGCCCTCGCTCCGGCCGTACGCGCTTGGCGATTCGACCTGCTGCGTTATGAGATCGGGGCGGTGTCCGGCAAGGTCGGCGACCTCTTCCGGCGCCCTGGCGTCCGGCTGAATGAAGACGAACAACGCCGCCTGGTGGAGCAATACCAGCAGCGGGCGCTGACCATCCGCCGCCTGCAAGACGAAGTCGAGCGCCGCTATGCCGACCCGGCTGCGGTCGACCCGGCCGCCATCACCGCCGACGCCCGCGCCCAAATCGACCACCTGAACGATCTTCAGTCCCAACTGCGCCCATTGGTCGAGGGCATCCTCCAGCAACAGACAACCCAGGTCATCGGCGAGATGGGGCTGACCACCGCCGGCCTGGTCTGGCCGCCCGTGCGTTTCGACTTCAGCGCCCTGCCCAACTATCTCATCGTCTCGCCCCGCGACCGCATCGAGGTGGAGGCGGGCATCTATCTGCACGCCGACCTCGATCTGCCCCAGATCGAGGCCCTCGAAAACGACATCGCCAGTGAGTTCGGCAAGTCGACCCTGATCGAAGGCTTGGGCGGGTTAGGCGTCTGGCCGACCCTGGTGCTGGATCAAGCCGGCCTGGGCTGGATTGCCGAGACCATCGCCCACGAATGGGTGCACAACTATCTCGTCTTCTACCCCCTGGGCCGGCGTCTGAACGACAGCGGCCAGATGAACACCATCAACGAGACAGTGGCCACCATCGTCGGCGAGGAAATCGGCCAGAAAGTGGCGCACGATTTCTACGGCATCCCCTATCCGCCCCCGCCCGCCATTGCCGATCAACCGCCGCCGCCGCCCGACCCCGACCGTTTCGACTTCGACGCCGAGATGCGCCGCACCCGGCTGCACGTCGATGAACTCCTGGCGGCCGGCAAGATCGAAGAAGCCGAAACCTACATGGAAGCGCGCCGCCAGATTTTCGTCCAGAATGGCTATCCCCTCCGCAAACTCAACCAGGCCTACTTCGCCTTTCATGGCTCCTATGCCACCGGCGCTGCTTCCACCGACCCCATCGGCCCCAAACTACAGGAACTGCGCCGTCTGACCCCCGACCTGTCGGTTTTCGTCGCTGCGGTGCGCGAAATCGCCCAGCCATCTGATCTCGACCGCCTGCTGAATGAGTGGGGAGGGTGAGGCGTGTTCCGGGTTCTGGGTTCCGTGTTCCGTGTTCCGTGAATGATCTAGCGGAGTGAGCACGCCTACGTGCGAACGGGCGGCGTAAGACGTGTTCCGTGTTCCGGGTTCCGGGTTCCGTGTTCCGTGGATGGCGGGGTGAGCACGCCTACGTGCGAACGGGCGGCGTGAAACGTGTTCCGTGAAACGTGAGGCATGAAACGTGAAAAGAATCCGCGTTCATCCGCGTTCATCCGCGTACCTTAACCCCTCACGGGCATTGCACGACGCCTTGCGCCCACAGGCAGCCGCCGCAGGCCGGGAACTCGTTGCCCAGACAATCTTCCTCGTTAGCCAGCGACATATCGCAGCCGCCGCAGAACGTGCAGGGCGGGAAGGCGAAGCTCTGCACCCGCTGGCGGTAGGCCACATAGTCGGGGTCCAGCCACAGATCCAGCAGCGCCTGCTGGCGCACATTCCCCACCACATGCCGCTTGTTCAGCCGCGGCTTGCGGTGCAGGAAACTGGTGTGGGTGTGCATCAGCGGCCAGCAGGGGCTGACATCGCCGTTCCAGGCGATCGTCATCGAGCCGTTCTCGATGTAATTGCAGACATCGTTCGTGCCGCCCCAGTTGGCGCCGGCATAACTGACATTGTAGCCGCTGTTGAAAGCCTGGAACAGCGCCTCGCGCGTCAGCTCATTGAAATCCATCTTCGGCAGGCTCAGATGCGGCACTCTGACCGACGGCATGTAGGTGGTGGCTTTGAGGGTGCGGGTATACAGCATCTCTTCCTGCATCTCCGGCGAGATGGGGAGGACGTTGCTAACCGAAAAGTACTGCGCGCCCAGCCGCCGCCCCAACTTGAGCACCGCCGGCAGGTCGTCGATGTTCCGCTTCATGGCTACGAAGGCGATGCCGATCTCGGGCTGTGGGCGGTGCCAGCCCCGCCGCAGCCGCCGGAACCGCTCCATGTTCTCGATCACCCGCGGCAATTCGGCCCCCAGCCGCACATCGGCGTAGCTTTCGGGCGAGGCGCCGTCGATGCTGACCCACAGCAAATCCAGCCCGGCCGCGATGATCTCCTGGCTGCGCTTTTCGGTCAACATCGTGCCATTGGTGATCATCTCCACCCGCGCCCCTGTCTGTTTGGCGGCGGCGATCCAGGCGGGCGTGCGTTTGTGGAAGAGCGGTTCACCAATGCCGCCAAAATAGACGGTTGGCTTCTGTTCCAAGTCCCTCACCCCTGAAAGGATGGCCTCGAACGTCGCCTCGGACATCCGTCCCATCGGTGCATCCCAGGCATTGCGAAAACAGGTGCGGCAGGCGATATTGCAGTCGTCGGTCGGCTCGACATAGACCTTGGCCAGATGGGTGACGGGGCGGTGCAGCTTGAGACCGTTCTTTACTTCTTCCAGCCGCACCTGCGCGCCCGGCTTCAGCCCCAGGCGGTTCACCATCTCTGGCGGCAGCACCAGGCGGCCCTCGTCGTCCACATAGCCCCAGGCGTCCGCTTGCTGCGCCGCCCCCGACGAGATGATCATGAAGTTGTCGCCCTGGCTGGCGGCGGTTCGGTCATGGCCGTTGGCCTGATGGCCGTTGGCCCCGTTGCCGGCGGGCATGGTGTCGGTGCGGTCGAGGAGTTGGATGGCGGGCATAGGGCGCTACCTTGTACAGCGATTGTGTCGATGGAGAAATGATAGCCCATCGCCCCCCCATCCTCCAACCCGACTTGTTCAACAATCAACAATCAACAGTCAACAATCAACAGTCAACGAAGAACCCGCCCCCGCCTGCCACCTGCCATCCTTCGCTGTGCTCAGGACAGGCTCTGCGACCTGCCCCCTGCGACTTGCACACTCCGCCCACCCTGTGCCATAATCCACCCAACGGCCTTGCAGCCGTCCTCCTGCGCCATCCCAATCATCAGGAGGTGATGTCAATGGACTTAGGTAGTAAGTTCAGCGCCGTGGCATCACCTCGCACCAGCGACTAAGTGCCACGGCGCGACAAGCAAAGGGCCTCCCGGATAGGGAGGCCCTTTGTCGTTTGTGGCCAACAAAAACACCCGGTCATGAAACGACCGGGTGGCTTGGGATGTGAAGAGGGTGACCACCGGGATTTGAACCCGGAACCTCCTGGGCCACAACCAGGCACTCTGCCAGTTGAGCTATGGCCACCATGCTGCGCCAACCTGCTGGCCCCGAAAGACCGTGACTGGGGGACCAGGACTCGAACCTGAACTAGAGGATCCAAAGTCCCCTGTCCTGCCAATTAGACGATCCCCCAAAGCATCCTACAGTGCCGAGGCCCAGACTTGAACTGGGGACACCGCAATTTTCAGTCGCGTGCTCTACCAACTGAGCTACCTCGGCGAACATAGAAAGAGGGCTGAGGAATGACGGCGCTTGATCACTCAGCCCTCCTGGTGCAGAGCGGGCGATGAGATTCGAACTCACGACCTTCTCCTTGGCAAGGAGACGTTCTACCGCTGAACTACGCCCGCATGAAACATCGAAATTGTTGGCGCTGGCCTGAAAGGTGGACCCGGTCGGATTCGAACCGACGATGTCCTCCTTGCAAAGGAGGCGCCTTCCCGCTAGGCCACGGGCCCGTGGCCCCAACCGCCAGGTGAGTGCCGACGAGAGGACTTGAACCTCCACGACCTGGGGTCAACAGATCCTAAGTCTGTCGCGTCTGCCAATTCCGCCACGTCGGCCAGGCACGGCAACGGCGAAATGGCGCCAAACAAGCGGATAATACCCCCGATTCTGTCTCAACCGTCATCTATCTCGCCCAATTCGGGCGGCGTCGCCTGGCCTGCCGGGTGTGACCCGGCCTCACCGGCGCTCGCTGCGACGAGACCAAACCCAGGCCATCGGCCCGGACCCGGCCCACTCGCCTTGCTCCCGGTTGCACGCTCACCCAGCCGACCGTATTGCTACGAATCGCTGGTAGGCTCTTACCCTACCGTTTCAGCCCTGACCCGCACCAAACGCTGCTTGAGAGCGCCGGCCGCTGGCGGGAATGCTTGCTGTTGTGGTTGTAGTCGCCCGGCCGTTGCCAGCCGGACGCCCTCACTTGCTGTTTCGTGAGGCAACCTGACCTTGTTGCGAAGGTTTGGGAGTCGGGAAGTTCCTCTGCCAGCCTGCGGCCAGCAGCGACGGTTCTCCGCTTGCATCCTGACGATGCCGTCTGAGTTGTTAACGAACGATGACCGGATCATAGCAGCGCGCACCCATTTTGTCAAATCGTCCGGGAATGGGGAACCGGCCAGCGGACGGGTGAGCGGAGCTTACAGCGTCAATGACCAGATATCGAGCAGGGCCAGCGCCACCAGCAGGGCCAGCGCCAGCCACACGGGCCAGGCCGGCTGCACATCGGCCTGGCCGCCCAGAAGACGCCGCACACGAGCGCGGGCCACCAACAGCCGCAACAGGGCGACGATGGGGATGAAGCGCAACCCCCAGATATTGATCTCCGCCAGCGCCGTTGTCAGCGGGAGATCGTAGACCGAACCATCCGCCAGCACGAGCGACCAGATGGCCAGCTCATGTTCGGGGCGATCGAGAACCCCCAGGATGGTGACGAGCGCCATCGCCAGCGTGAGCGCCAGGGCGAGCAGCAGCCACGGGCTGCGCAGGAAAGAAAAGCTCAGGTCGAGCCTCACCTGCCGGCGCTTGGCGTTGCTCAGACGCCCAAAGATGTCGCGCTGGCAGTCCTCATAAGCATCGACGATGCCCTCGACCGGCAGCACGCGTTCGTCCGTCAGCAGCGCCAGCCGCGAGAACAGGGCGCTGGGCCGCCGCCACCAGCTGACATCCATCTGCACACACCGCTCCACCGCCGCCCATGCCATCTCGTCCTGTCCGCCCGTCCCTTTTCGCACGATCCCGGCGGGCGTTGTGACGATGTAGGCCGGGCCGACCTCGGCAAAACTGCCGCCCCGCAACCGTCTGACGAACCACCAGCCAGCCGTGGCATAGATCAGTTCGTACAGCCAGAGGCTGAGCAGCGGCACGAAGACGAGCAGCCCCAAATTGCCCAGCCATTCGAGCGGGCGGATGGCCCCGGCCGGGATGGCGGCCGCCCCCGATTCCAGCGCCAGCCCCAGGCGTCGCACCTGCCCGGCCAGCAGATAGATGAGCAGATAGGCCAGGGGAACAGCGACGTACAAGGCCAGCCCCTGCAGACGCCGGTGCAACCGGCCGGGGAAACGGACGATGTAGCCGCGGCGCTGCAGTCGCTGCTCGCCGGCGGCGATGTGGGCGCGGGACGTGGGGCCGAGCGGGGATCGTTCGGCCAGCCGGTGCATGAGCGAGAGCGCATGGGTGGCCTCGATCCGTTCGTTGGCGGCCAGAGCGTGGTCGATGCCGGCGGCGAGCGCCGCCACGGCGGCCTCGCTGTCCGCTCTGGCGGCCTCGGCGCGCCCCAACAGAAACTGTGTTCGAGCCAGGGCCGAGCGGTCGGCGTAGTGCTCGAAGACGGGTCGCGCCCTCTCCAGAAGCTGAACGGCCTGGCCGGGGCGGTTCTTGCCCAGCGCCGCCCTGGCCTGGGCAAGCTGCAACACCGCCTGCCGGTAAGCATCCGTCTGCAGGGCGGGTCGTGCGTCCAGGCGAGCGAAGAGCTGGTCTGCCGCAGCCCATTCGCCCAGGCGATGGCGCAGGTCGGCCAGCCGGATTTCGATATCGAGTCGAAGCCTCTCCAGGCCCCCCTCCTGGCGGTCGTCCGGGTCGGGGGGCGACTGGTCGAGCTGCCGGGCCGCCTGTTCATAGTCGTCGATGGCCTGGTAGCAAAGACGGATGATCAGCCAGTCCTGATAATTGCTGCCGAAATAGAGATTGGGCAAGAAGGCCAACCGCCGTGAGAACCAACGGTAGAGCAAGAACGGCGCCTGTTGCAGGCCCTGAAGCCAGCGCTGAAGCCGGGGCCTGGACTCGCCGGCTTCGCCAGGAAGTCCGCCCAGGCGTGTGGCCAGCAGCAGCACGGCGTCGCCCTGCGCCAACCACAGCCGGGCCGCCGCTGCGAAGTCGTGGTTGGCGCGGAACTGAGCCAACGCCTCGGCCAAGCAAGCGTTGGCCTCGTCTTCACGGCCGCTGGTGTGCAGCAGCTGGGACAGTGCGGCCAGGGCCTGCCCGCGCAACGCCGGTTGGGCCGATGTTCGCAGCGTCTGCAAGCGCGCTGCCGCCGCCTCGTCGCGCCCAAAGGCCAGATCGACCCGCGCCTGCAAAAAGCTCAGCCACTCCCGCGTCCTGGCCTCCAGCGCCGGGCCGTGTTCGCTTGCGGCCATAACCACCGCTTCGGCTGCGCCCCACTGCCGCTGCGCCGCCGCCCGCTCGAACGGCGTCCGCATGGCGGCGATGCTTTCCTCTCCCCCGGCGCCCATCTGATGATAAAGCGCCTCCCGCCCGGCCTCGTCCTCTGCCTCGCTTTGGGCGCGGTAGTGGGCGGCGGCGATGCTGTTCCAGCGGCGATAGGCGTCGGGGCCATCGGTTTGGGCGCGCTGCAACAGCAGGGGGCGGAGCAGGGGCTGAACGGCGAAGCGACCGGGGGCGAGTTCGGCCACCAGCCCGGCGCGGCGCAGGCTTTCGATCCTCTGCCCCACCGCCTCGTCGGCGCCGAGCAGCGCCGCCAGCAGGCTGGCGTCGAAGGCATGGGGCACGGCGGCCCGGCTCAGAGCCTGGGCCAGGTCGGGCGGGGCCTGGGCCAGCCAATCCTCCAGGAAACGCGACAGCGCCGCCGTCGGTTCGGGCCTATCCTTTGGGCCGGGTGCGGATGCGGTCACTTGCCATCTCCACGGCCATGGCGCGCTTCCCAATTATCTGCCATCAAGGCCAACACGCCAGGGATGCCACCGCTCAAATCGCTGGCATTGTCAACGACCTCGATCCCTAGCCCTCGCTTCTCCACCCAGAAAAGGGCGATGACCTCGCGCGGGAAAGGCGCCAACGGCTGCAGTTCGAGGCGATGGCGCCAGGAGGTGATTTCATCTTGCAGGGGCAGGCTGCGCCCGGCCACCACCACCCACAGCTTGTCGAATCCACCGGCGCCATTGCTCCCGCCTTCGAGATGAAGCCCCAGCAGCTGTCGTCGCAGCCAAAGCCCGGCTGCGGACGAGGCTTGTTCGAAGTGATCGAAGAACAACACCAGCGGCCCTTCGCCCAGGGCGGCGGTCAGGGCGGCGCGAAAGGCCGTATTGCGGCGGGTTTGCGCTTCAGCCTGGCCCAGGTCGAAGCCGCCGTTGGGGTTGAGGACGATGGTGGGGTTGGCGATGGTGATCTTGTCGCCGCCGACCACGTCGCCGCCGATCTCCACCTGCCCCGCCAGGCTGATGTGATGCCCCCCACCGGCGCCCTGGCTGGCGCCGGCCAGCCAATTGACCAGGAGCGGGGCCGCCGCCACCGGCGCAAAGTCCTGCCGCAGCTGGGTTTCGGCTTGCTCCAATTGGCGGGCAAAGACGCCGCCCATTTCTTCGCGCAGGGTCAGGATGATCTGCTCGGGCTGACTCAGGGCGGCATCGCGGCGAAAATCCACCAAGGCCGTCCGCACCTGGCGCTGGTGGCATTCGTAGCGCAGGCGCTGCACCAGGCACGATTTGCCCATCGCCTCGCGCCCCTGCACCAACAGGATGCGCCGCGAGCGATGGCCCAGCATCGCCTCGAAGGCGGCGATGGGCGACTCGCGGTTGACGAATTGACTCAGGTCGCAACTCATGGCGTCCTAGCTGGCCTGGCACGCAGCTTTGGTCGACCAATCCGGCTCGAGTATCTGCTCTATGAAACCACAGCGATGGCAGAAACAGCCGGAATTGTTGCAGTCCTTGCACCAGCGCGTGCCATAGAAGATGGCGGCGGTGGGGATGTCGGCGATGAAGCTGGCGGGGTCGTAGTCGACCTCCAATTGCTCCGCGACCTCGCCCCCTCGGTCCACCAGCTGGACGGACCACAGGTCTTCATTGGCGCCGGGATCTACCACCAGCCGCTGGATGTAAGGCCCTGGCCCGCCCTTCAGATCGGTCCTGCCCTCCACCACCAGCAGGCCGATGTCGTAGCCGCCTTGTTGGGCCATCGCTTTCAATTTTTCGAAATCGGGGACGCTCTCCGGCCCGACTGGCGCCAGATGCGTCGTCTCCCCTTGCTCGCCCAGCTGCACGGCGCGGGCGATGTTGATGACTGTCCCCCGCGCCTTGAGTTGTTCCCCTATCGCCTCGACCCCGGCGCGGATTATCGGGTCGCCGGGGACCAGTTCGGCATCGCCGATGGGCAAAGGTTCGCCGGGCGCGTAGGGCAGCCAGGTTTCGCTCTCGCTCAAGTTGGTCGGCTTATCACCAAAGGCGGGCAGGGCGAGGGGTGTGAGCACGGCGTCGATGACCTGCACCATCTGCTCATTCACCTGTCTGTCGGCGGCGATGATGGTGGCGTAATCGATCCTGGCCTCGTCTTGCCACAGGGCCACCGTGGCCCTGTGGCCGGGCAGATTCAGGGCGCGGGTGCTGGTCTCGACGGCCATCGTGCTGATGGCTTGCTCGAAGGTCTGACCTGCCTCGATCTGCGGGCCGGCGTTTTTGGCGAGGGCCTCGATGCTGATGAACTCTGGCGACATGTGGTAGAGCAAGACGTACTTGAGCAGGTCGGGCTGCCTGAGCAGTTCGGCCCGGGTGGCGTCGGGCAGGCGCAGGAAGGCCTCATCGGTGGGCGCAAACAGGGTCTTCACCTCGCCGCTCGCCAACAGGTCGGTCAGTCCGGCGCCGTCGAGGGCTTCGAGCAAGAGTCTAAAGCGGCCCTGCTCGTGTAGCCAGGTTGCCAGGGTTGGCTCGATGCTGGGGTGAGGGGTAGGCGTCGGCTCGACCGCAACCGTCTCGACCTGGGTGGGGGCCAGCGTGACAACCACTGTTGGCTGCCCAGGTGTGACGGTCGGCGTCGCCGGGACGCAGGCTGCCGCCAGCCCTGCCAACAACAGGGCGGCGAGAAGAAGCGCAGAAGAGAGACGAAGCATGGCTACCTCCTGAAGGCTCACGGCGTCGGGCCGCTGATGATGGTTTTGTTTCCGCCCACGATATCGCCGGTGATGTGGACGGCGCCGCTAATGGTGATGGTGTTGCCGCCCTGCGCCCGCCCGCCCGGCGCTTCCTCTCGTTCCGCCCAGATCACTCCCTCCGGCGCTCGCATGAATAGAGCCGGGATGCCCCACTGCCCGCCGTCGGCTGACAGGAACATGGCCCGACGGGCCTCGGTCATGGCTGCGTCCACCGGCCAGCCATCGCCCAGGGCGCGGTAGAACGTGCGTGCAAACGCGACCGCCTGTGTGTCGCCGATCGGGAACTGCATCGCCGCCACCGCCGGCAACCCGGCCCGCACCAGGGCCTGGGCCACGCCGGCGTAGGCGTTGTCGGAACCGGCCGTGGCGGTCTCGCAGGCGTTCAGCACGGCCAGCCCCACGCCCGAAGAACGCAGCAAGGTGGCCAGGCGGCTGCCATCGACGGCGACGCCGCTGCCATCTTCCTGCTCCAGGATGAGATAGCCGTTGGCGGTGGCGGCATCGTAGCTGCCGTGGCCGATGAAGTGGAAGACATGGGCGCCGCGGCGCAGATGGTCTGGCAGCGATTCCAGGCTGGCGCTGCCTTCGCTGACATCGATCTCCACCCGGCCGGCGGCAATCGCTGCGGCCAGGGCGCCCCGGATCTGTTCTCGCTCGCGACCGACGTCCAGGTCGGGCCAGTCGTTTGGCGTCGCGATCATGATCAGCAGCCGGACGGGGCCAGAAGTGGCCAGGGGCAGGGGCGAGAATGCCAGGGGCAGGTAGCGGACGATGGGTGTGCGCGGGTCGAGGGCGAGGAAGCTGTCGTTCTCCGGGTCGTAGCAATATTCCCACGGCAAAGCCGCCAACTCGGGCGGGTCGAGGCGGAGTCGCAGGCGCAGCCCCTCGCTGGCAGAAAGACGAGCCAGGGCCGCGCGGTAGAGCGTCCAGATGGGCGGGGGCAGGAGCCGGTCGCGCAGCCATGTCCCCAGCGCCTGTAAGGTTTTCGGCGGCTGAGTGAAGGCTTTGAGTGACTCCAGCCCTTGTACCAGCGCCGCCTCGTCGAGGTTGATCGTCACCGGTGTGGCCTGTGCGGTTTCGCCAACCGGCGAAGCCAACACCTCGGCCAGGTACTGGTCCTTGCCATCCTGCCGCACCCTGAGATCGAAGTTCTGGTAGTGCAGACGACGCATACGAACGGGTCCCTTGCCCCGATCTGAACGACTGCCGACGGTGGCTTTATTGTACGAAGGCATTACAGCGCTTGTCAAAGCGGTGTGCGGGGGGGCGACGTAAAGATGGCTAGATGAAGAAATGATACTCGGTCCTGAAACGTGATGCGTGATGCGTGGTGCGTGATGCGTGGTGCGTGATGCGTGATGCGTGGTGCGTGATGCGTGGTGCGTGATGCGTGATGCGTGGTGCGTGGTGCGTGGTGCGTGATGCGTGGTGCGTGATGCGTGATTCGTGAAAATCGCCGACGTTTTCTCACGTTTCACGCTTCACGGTTCATGACCTTCATAACAAATCAACCTGGCGATCAATAATGACGATAGGCCAGGGGCGACCTGCCCGCCTGTCCGCAGCATGGGCTATCATCTACCGCCTCTTCGGGCGGAGAGACGCCGGCGCAATTGACAGCGTCTTTCGCCGTGGGGTAACATAGCCGCATCCTAACCAGCCATCATCCCCAAGGAGACGACATGGGCGTTCAAGACATCGCCACCCTCAAACAAGACCTCCGCCGGCAGATCCTGTCCGGCGATACCAGCGGCCTGGCCGGGGCGAATCTGAGTTCGCTGGAACTGGCCGGCGCCGATTTCAGCGGCGCCAATTTGCACGAGGTCAATCTGTGGCAGGCGGACTTGTCCTATGCCAGTTTCGTGGGCGCCAATCTGCTGGAGGCCGACCTGCGGGGGAGCAACCTGGTAGGCGCGGAGCTGGCGGCGGCGACGATGCAGAAAGCCGCCCTCTTGCGCGCCAACCTGGAAGGCGCCACGCTGGTGGGGGCGCGGCTGGAACGGGCGGAGCTGGAAGAAAGCAATCTGCGAGCGGCGAACTTGCGCGGGGCCAATCTGCGCCGGATCAACGGCCTGCACGCCGACTTTGCCGCCGCCGACCTCTCGCACACGGTGCTGGACGGCGCCGATTTGGGCCATGCGCGGCTGGGACGGGCGAGTTTGAACGACGCCGACCTCAAGGCCGCCAGGCTGCGCCAGGCCGACCTGGCGGGCGCGCAGCTGATGCGGGCCGATTTGTCTGGCGCCGATCTCAGCGGCGCCGATCTCTCTGGCGCCAATCTGTCGCGGGCGACTCTGCGTCAGGCCAACTTCGCCAACGCCGACCTGACCAGCGCCGACCTGACCAAAAGCGACCTCAGCGGCGCCAGGCTGAAGGGCGCCATCCTGGCCGGCGCCCGCTACGACGCCCACACCGTCTGGCCTGCCGATTTCGACCCCAAAGCCGTGGGCGCCAACCCCGCCTGAGAACTGCGCCATGTGCGGTCGCTTCACCCTCACCACCCCCACCCAAGACCTGGCGACGCTGTTCGACCTGGAGAGCGCGCCCTCGTTGGAGCCGCGCTACAACATCGCCCCCACCCAGGCGGTGGCTGTGGTGCGTCTGACGCCCGCAGCCCAGCGCGAGTTCACGCTCATGCGCTGGGGGCTGATCCCCTCCTGGGCCAAAGACCCCGGCATCGGCAATTCCTTGATCAACGCTCGCGCCGAGACGGTGGCCGAGAAGCCCTCTTTCCGTTCGGCCTTCAAGCGTCGGCGATGTCTGATCCCCGCCGACGGCTTTTTCGAGTGGCAGAAGCTGGAGAAGCGCAAGCAGCCGTATTTCATCGGGCTGAAGGATTACCGTCCGTTCGCCTTCGCCGGGCTGTGGGAACACTGGGAGGGCGGCGATGGCAGCGTGGTCGATAGCTGCACCATCCTCACCACCACGGCCAACGAGCGGGTGCAGATGCTGCACGACCGCATGCCGGTGATCTTGCAGCCGGCCGATTACGCCGACTGGCTGGCCCCAACCACCCCGGTCGATCTGCTGTTCCACCTGCTGCGCCCCTACGCCGCCGAGGAGATGATCGCCTTCCCGGTCAGCGCCATCGTCAGCAACCCTGCCAACGACCTCCCCGAGTGCGTCACACCCCTGGAATGGAGTTGAGATGCCCTTTCTGCCCAGTCTCCTCACAATTCTCCGCTGTCCGGCCTGCGCGCCCGACCCGGGCGACCGCGGCCAACTGAACTGGACGAGCAATGTCTGGCTGGTGTGCCAGACGTGCGACCGCAAATATCCGATCCGCGACGACATCCCAATCATGTTGATCAGCGAGGGCGACCGTTGGCAGCAGACGGCCCTGGCTGCTCTGCCGGCCCAACCGCCAGAACCTGCGCTTTGAGCACCTCCCTGCAATCTTATTTCGATTTTGCGGTCGAGACCGCCTGGTTGGCCGGGCGGCTGACCCTGGCCTATTTCCAGGCCGGCGTTCGGCCTGACTTCAAGGCGGACGAAAGCCCGGTCACCGTCGCCGACCGCGGGGCCGAAGAGTTGATCCGCCGCCGCATCGAGGAGCGATACCCGGCCCATGCTATCGTTGGCGAAGAATTCGGGGTGAAGGAGAGCGCCGGGGCGACGTTTCGCTGGTTCATCGACCCCATCGACGGCACCAAAGCCTTCATCCGCGGGCTGCCGATTTACAGCGTGCTGTTGGGGCTGGAGATCGAGGGCCGGGTGGAGGTGGGCGCGGTCTGTTTCCCGGCCCTGGGCGAGATGGTGGCCGCAGCGACGGGGCAGGGGTGCTGGTGGAACGGCCGGCGGGCGCAGGTCTCGCCAGTGGCCGATCTGAAACGGGCTTTTATGGCCCACTCCGACGCCGCCAGTTACGACGGCCTGGGCCGCGGGGGAGCCTGGGCGCGGCTGCTGGCGGCCACCTATCATCGCTCAGGCATGAGCGACGCCTACGGCCATGCGCTGGTGGCCACCGGCCGGGCGGAGATCATGCTCGACCCCATCCTGAATGCCTGGGATTGCGGCCCCTTCCCGGTTATCCTGAGCGAAGCCGGCGGCTATTTTGGCGATTGGTCGGGGAATGTGACCATCTACGGACGGGAAGCGATCTCGACCAATAGAAGCCTGTTGGAGACGGTGTTGCGGATGATCGAGGGGTGAGGGGCGCAGCGGCCATCATCAAGACGGGAGCAGAACTGAAGTCCTGGCACTGACGTGGGTTTAGCGCCGGCGCAGAAGCGGCCAAAGTAGCGCCAACGCCACCGAAAGGACAACCAGATAGCCGGTGGCGATTTGGGGGGCGGCGAGCACAAAAAAGACCGGCAACAAGGCCTGAGCGAGGAAGACGAACAAGGTGACTTGGGCGCTGGCGCGTCGATAGAAGCCCTGGTCCTCGACCTGGATGGCCCCTGCCTGCACCTTGAGACCGCCGGCATAGGCAAAGATGACGCCCGCGCCCAAGACCAGGAAGGAAAGCCAGCGTGCGGGTGAGAAGCCGACGATGACCTGCACAAAGGCGCCGGTGAAGAACAGGACGCCCACCGCCACCATCACCCCCGCCGCCACCCCCGACAGCCGGTAGAGTTTGCGCCAGAGCCACTCGCTACCGCTCTGTCCATGCTCGGCGCTGCTGGGCGGCCAGGCGAGCAGCAAGTTGGTCAGCCACTGCGCCGGGATGAGCAGGGCCGCCGCGAGGGGATGGTTTTGCCATTGGGCCGGAAATCGCCAAGCCGCAGCCAGCAGCAGCGTGGAGACGATGATCACGCCCGTTGCCTGACGCGTTTCGAGCCGCGCGAAGGGCTGTAGAAAGTGCTCGACACTGGCGATGAGCCGCCCCGCCCACGCTTCATCTGGCGAGTCAGGCGCTCCTCGAGACTTCTGGCCGTGGTCAGGTCGGTCTGACTGGCCCTGGGTCTCACTTCCACGCTCAGCGGCGAGATCGGGCAGCCAAAGACCGATTTCATCGTCATGCAGCGCTCCCTGCTCCGCCGCTCTGAGGAGCCGATTGGCCGCCGCCGCCGAAGGCAAAGCCCCGGCGTCGTGCAGTACCCGGCAGAGGGCCAGAAAAATGTCGCGCCCGCGGGGCAAGGTCTCGCCGCGACACCAGTAGGAGACCGTTTGCTGATTGATGCTGATTTTCAGCGCCTCGCCAACGCGGTCGGCCAGTTCTTGTTGCGTCAGATGGGCGCTTCCACGCGCCTGCTCCAATTCCTTAGCAAAGTCGGGCCATTTCTTCGTCATACAAACTACTCTTGTGTGAGATACAAACGCGAAACGCTGGAACATAGGGCAATGATCGGCTAGAACGTGATTGTGCTGCAGACACAAATCGAACAATCAACCAACGAGCAAGCGAGTGCTCCCGGGATGAGGTAGCTACCCACTCGACGAAGCTCATCACTCTCCCTTCGGAGGTGGATGATGAATCGTCGCACGAGTTCTCGTCTTCGCCAAACATGGCGCCGCCAGCTGGCGCTCGCCCTCCTGCTGCTGGGGCTGGCCCTGGGCAGCCTGGGCCTGGCCGGGCCGGCGGCCGTGGCGGATGACGCCACGCCCACCCCCACGCCCATTTCTCAGGGCAGCGGCAATGGCACCGGCGGCGGGGGCTAAGAGGCTGTCGAGTCTGGCGGCGGCTCCATCTGTTCTTGAGCCGCCGTCAGGCTCTCCCGGCATTTCCGCAGCAGCTCGAGCCGGGTGGTTTCAGCCAGGGTCGGGTCGTTCTCGACGGCTGCGGCCAGTTGGCGGAGTGTGCGGCAGGTGGTGGCCACATAGAGCAGTTTGCCCATCTGCAGCCGGCCTTCCAGCGCCTGATGGAAATGTTCATAGGCCAGCTCATAGTCGCACAGGCCCAGGTGGGCCTCGCCGAGGTGCTGATGGGCCATAGCCAGGCGATCGAGATCGCCACTCGCCCGCGCCTGCACCAGGGCGCGGGTCGCCAGTTCTTTGGCGAGAGGGTAGTCGCCGCGGGCGTAGGCATTGAAGGACTGGTTGAGGTCGGCGCGGAGCAGGCCGGAGGGGTCGTTGGCCAGCTGGTAGTGGCGCCGCGCGGCCTGGTGGTGAGCGACGGCGGCCTCGTGTTGGGCCAGGTCATCGAGCGTCATCGCCAGGCCGCCCTCGGTCAGGCCCCGAAGCCAGGGATGATCCAACTGGACGGCCACGGCAATGGCTTCTGTGAACGCGGTCACGGCCTGCTCGAACTGGTCGCGGGTGTAGTACAACTCGCCCAGGTTGTTGCGAATGGTGCAGACGAGAACCAGGTCGCCTGCCGCCTGCGCCGCCGCCAGACCCGACTGGAAGGCCGCCTGCGCCGCCTCGTATTCGTCGTAGCTCCAGAGCAAATAGCCGCGGCGGTTGTGCAGCCGGCCGGCCAACAGGTGCGTCTGGGCATGCGGCCAGGCCGCGGCCAGGACGTCTTCGGCCTCGGCCCGCCGGCCCTGTCGCGTCAGTATGCGCGCCCTTTGCTCGGCCAGATTGACATGGCGTTCGCCGGGCAGGTCTTCGTGCGCCAGCACGGCGGCATAGTTGGCATCCAGGCGTTCCAGGTGGCTTTCGCGCTGTAGTTGCGGGCCGAAGTGTTCGAGCAGGCGGGCAGCGCTGTCGATGTCGCCCAGGCCCTGGGCTTTCTCGACCAGCGCCAACACCGTCTCGGTCAGCCGCTCGGAACTGATGGCGGGCGTGGGGGCCTCGTCGAGCAGCCGGTCGGCGAAACGGCGGAGAATGACCTGCGATTGGCGGCGTAGGTCGTCGCTCATGGCGGCATGTTCAACGCCATCCTACAAGTCTGCCAGGCTTTTGGGGTCTTGCATCCCCATTTGCGCCGCCAGGAAGGCGTAGGTCAGGCGGTGGAGGCTGTAGGTGGGCGTCTGGTCGGGGTTGTGGCCCACCTGAACCAGGTTCAGCCCGGTTAGTTCGGCGATCACGCGCTCCAGCCAGGCGTCATCCGGCAGCGCCCCGGCGGACGCGGCCACCCGCAGCCCTTCCCAGGTGGCGCCGGCCGGCGGCAGGAGGAACATCCCCAGCAAGGCCTGTTGGGCGGCGGGGGTGAGCAGATGCCAGGAGATGGCGTAGATGTGGGCGAAAAGTTCCTGCGCCGTCTGCGTTGCCGCCTCGAATCCACTCAGAATCTGGTGGGCCGGCAAAAGCGCCAACTGCGCCGCCACCAGCTTCAGGGCCAGGGGATTGCCGCCCACCGCCCCGAAGATCTGCCGGCCCAGGCTTTCCGTCAGGTCGCAACTGCTCAGGCGTGCACATTCCAGCGCCAACAAACGCAGCGCCTGCGGCTCTGGCAGTTCGCTGAGCGAGATCAGGCGGCCGGTGGGGAGTTCCAGCCGGCGGCGGCTGGTGATGATTACCTGGGCGACGGGGCTGAGGTTTTCGGCCAGGGTCAGCGCCACCTGCGCTTCGTCTGGCGTCTCGATGTTGTCGATGACGACGATGGTGGAGGCTTCTTGCAGCCGTTTCGCCAGCGTCCGCAGCCGGCGTTCGTTGGTGGGGAGGGCGTCGACCGGCTCCTCTATTTGCTTGCCCAGGTCGCTCAGCACCTGGTCGAGGGCGTAGCTGCGCCGCTGCGCCTGTACGCCTTCGGCCCCCCAAAGCGTCGCCTGCACCACCGCCACCCAGGCCACCCTCTCCACCGGCGTGCGCTCATCCTGCAGCCAGGTGAGCAGGGCCTCGCGCGTCAAACTCGTCTTGCCGATCCCCCCCAGCCCGGTGATGAACAAGGGTTGGCCCAAACTGGCGTCGGCGGTATCGAGGGCTTCTCGCAGGTCGTGAAGATAAGGCTCGAACCCCACCAATTCCTGATAGCTGGGCGCCGGCAGCATCAGAGCCAGCGCCCGGCGTCGCGTCTTCGCTTCCTCTTCTGCTTCCCATCGGATGATAATCGAGGCCAGCATCTCCATCGCCCGTCGCTGATGGTCGTTCAGGGTCGAGATGGGCATGCCCCTGGCCTGATGAAGTTGTTGGGTGGTGAGATCTTCGAGGAAACGCTGGCGTAGCAGAGCGGCTGCCTGGGGCCGGGTTGCCGCCAGCGCTGCCAGGGCGCGGTCGAGCAGGGTTTGTACGGCCAGCCCGGTGGCGCGGACAGTCAGCCAGGGTGTTGTGGCATCGGTGGTCAGGGCGTCGACCAGACGCAACTGGCGGAGTTGGCTCTGTTGCAAAGCCTCGAGGTCGTGGTAGTTTCGCAGGGCCTCGTGGATGGCGGCGCGCCAGTCGAAGTCGGGCATCGGCAAGGGGGTGGCAGGCGGCTCGAAGTGTCCCCGCTATGGTATCACCGTCTGCACCTGGGCGCAAGGCCATCCCTTTGCGCCTGTTCTCAAAGTCGTATATTTCTTGGAGATCATCCGTCTCGCAACCGGGCTATACTAATGGCATCGGCAATTCATGGTTGTTGCAGGCTGGTATCTTCGACGAGAGCAGGTAGCCGAAAGAGAGCGCCGGGGAGGCGAGACCCGGCGCTCTCGCTTGCTAAGTGCGACGCACCTCACAG
Source organism: Caldilineales bacterium (assembly GCA_019695115.1). Lineage (GTDB taxonomy): Bacteria > Chloroflexota > Anaerolineae > J102 > J102 > SSF26. The sequence continues at coordinate 22,903 of JAIBAP010000029.1, forward strand.
GTGCGTCGCACTTCTTTATGCGACGATATTCACCGTCCGCCCCGGCACGACGATGACCTTGCGCACGGTTTTGCCGTCCAACCATTTCTGCACGGCGGCGCTGGCCAGGGCGGTCGCCTGGATGTCGGCTTCGGCCAGGTCTGCGGCCACTTCGATGCGGTCGCGCACCTTGCCGTTGACCTGTACGGCCATCTCGACGACATCTTCTTTGGCCAGGTCGGGGTTGGCTACGGGCCAGGGCTGTTGGTGGATGCTGTAGGGGCGCCCGATGCGTTGCCACAGTTCTTCGCTGATGTGCGGCATGGCTGGGGCCATCAGCAGCAGCAGGGTGGAGATGGCCTCGTCCCAGGCGGCTGTGCCGAAGGCGGGCGTGGTCTTGGCCTCGACCAGCGTGTTGCTGAAGCCCATCAGGGCGGCGATGACGGTGTTGAACTTGAACTGCTCGATGTCGGCCGTCACTTTTTGGATGGTCTGATGGGCGGCGCGGCGCAAAGCCCGCACTGAGCTTGCCGAAGTGTCGGGGCTGCGTTGGGCGGGAGCATCCACCACCAATGACCACACGCGCTGTAAGAAACGCTGGACGCCTTCGATGGCGCGCGGGTTCCAGGGGCCGCCCATCTCCCAGGGGCCGATGAACATCAGGAAGGCGCGCACGGTGTCGGCGCCGTATTTGCCCACGTAGTCGTCCGGGTTGACGACGTTGCCGCGGGACTTGGACATCTTCTCGCCATCTTCGCCCAGGATCATGCCCTGGTTGAACAGCCGCAGCATGGGTTCGTCGAAGTCCACCAGCCCGGCATCGCGCATGGCCTTGGTGAAGAAGCGCGTATACAGTAGGTGCATGGTGGCGTGCTCGATGCCGCCGGTGTACTGATCGACGGGCAGCCAGATTTTGCCCTCGGCGGGGTTCCAGGGCGTGTCGTCGGGGCTGAGCGGCTGACCGGTCTTCCAATACGGCGTCAGATAGGCGTACTGGTACCACGATGAGCACAGGAAGGTGTCCATCGTATCGGTCTCGCGCTCGGCGTCGCCGCCGCACTGCGGGCAGGTGACGTAACGGAATTCCTCATGATACTTCAGCGGGCTTTCGCCGGTGGGTTTGAATTGGGCGTCTTCGGGCAGCAGCACCGGCAGGTCGGCATAGGGCACGGGCACAGTGCCGCAGGTGGGGCAGTAGATGATGGGGATGGGCGCGCCCCACATCCGTTGGCGGCTGATCAGCCAGTCGCGCAGGCGGTAGTTGACTTTGCGCTCGCCGGCGGCGTGTTCCACCAACCAGGCGGCAGTGGCGTCGAAGCTGGCCGGCCACGGCGTGCCATCGAACTGGCCGGAGTTGACCATGACACCACCCTCTTTGAAGGTGAAGGCGGCGGGCAGCGCCCAACCGGCTTCCTCGCTCCAGGCGCTGGCTTCGCCAGAGCGGTAGGCGTCCTCGCCGACGATCACGATCGGTGTGGGCAGCCCGAACTTGCGGGCGAACTCGAAGTCGCGTTCGTCGTGCGCCGGCACGCCCATGATGGCGCCGGCGCCGTAGCTCATCAGCACATAGTCGGCGATCCAGATCGGCACCGGCTGGCCGTTGACCGGGTTGATGGCGTAGGCGCCGGTGAAGATGCCGGTCTTTTCGCCCGCTTGCTCCTGGCGCACCAGCTCGCTCTTGCGTTTGGCTTCGGCCACATAGGCCTCGACCGCCTGGCGCTGTTCTGGCGTCGTGATCGGCTCGACCAGGGCGTGTTCGGGGGCCAGCACGGCAAAACTCATGCCGAAGGTGGTGTCGGGGCGGGTGGTGAAGACGCGAAAGCTCAGGCCCTCGTGTCCTTGCACCTTCATCTCGAACTCGACGCCCTCGCTGCGTCCGATCCAGTTGCGCTGCATGGTTTTGACCCGCTCCGGCCAGTCGATCGCGTCCAGCCCGGCCAGCAGTTCATCGGCATAGTTGGTGATGCGGAACTTCCACTGGGCCAGGTTCTTGATGATCACCGGTGTGCCGCAGCGTTCGCAGTGCCGATCCTCGCCCCACACCTGCTCGCGGGCCAGGGTGGTGTTGCAGTGCGGGCAGAAATCGACCGGCGCCTCCTCGCGATAGGCCAGACCCATGTCGTAGAATTTCCTGAAGAACCACTCGGTCCACTGGTAGTAGCCGGGCAGGCAGGAGATGGCCTCGTGCTCCCAGTCGAACATCGTGCCCATCTTCTGCAGTTGCGCCCGCATGGCGGCGATGTTGCCCATCGTCCATGTGTGCGGGTGGGCGCCGTGTTTGATGGCGGCATTCTCGGCCGGCAGGCCGAAGGCGTCGAAGCCGATGGGAAACCAGACGTTGAACCCCTGCATGCGCTTGTAGCGGGCGGCCGCATCCGACGGCGACATGGCGTACCAATGCCCGGTATGAAGATCGCCGCTGGGGTAGGGGAGCATGGTCAGGAAGTACCACTTGGGCGCGGACGAAGCATCATCGCGGCGGTACAGCCCGGTGGCTTGCCACTGCTGCTGCCATTTGGGTTCGATTTGGGCGGGATCGTAGCGGGTGGACATGGGAGGGTTCAGGGAGAGATTGGGGATTGGAGATTGCTAGTGCGTAGTGCGTATTCCGTAAGCTTGCGCGGTAAGCTCGCTTGTGTGTGAGTGTGTATGAAACCTGAGCCAGAGTGAGAAGGGATCACAACTTCTCCATGAAGTCGTCTGGTGAAATCTTGGCCTGTCTCAAGATGCTGCGTAGAGTGCCAACGGCAAGCTCGCGATGTAACGGCACCACGCATCCAACATCGCCGTCTTGTCCTGGTTTCATCAAAATGACGTGGCTGCCGCGTTGTCGAACCTGGACGAACCCAAACCGTTCTAGCGCACGGATAGCTTCGGCGCCCGACACGCGTTGGAGCTTAGGCATAGACGGGTATTTCAGCCTCGAAGGTGGTCAGAAGAGGATGGGTTACATCAGGGAAAGGAAACACTTCCAGGTAAAGCTCGGTGGCTTCCCTCAGATTGAGCAGCGCTTCCTCGATGGTGTAACCCTGGCTAACAGTGCCAACTTCGGGGCAGTCGGCGACGAAGATATCTTCTTCGCGGTGCAAAATGGCTGTGAACATTCGTATCGCCACGGTCAGACCTCCACAAGTTCAGCAAGTGTTCTTTCGGTAATTTTTGGAACGCGGATGCTCTCCGGTCCCGCTGGCGTCAGCAGTCAGATATCCTTCGGTTCGATAATCTCAAGGCTGACTGTTTCTTTGGTCAAGTTCTGACTGGATTCTTGCTCCCTCGGTTGTCATGTGACTGTGGCTGGCTAGCGGTATTCCTCCCGCGGTGGGCAGAAGACCTCGACCAGTTTGGAAGGGGCCAGGAAGCGGGCAGAATGTTGGACATGGCCGGGGATAGCATAGGCACAGCCCGGTTCGGCGATGAAGGTCTCGCCGCCGCAGACGAACTCCACCCGGCCTTCGATCACATACCCGACCTGTTCGTGCGGGTGGCTGTGCAGGGGGATGAACACATCTGCGGCGGCGGTGAATTCACAGAGCATGGCGCGTTCGCCCTCGGCCAAGGTGCGGCGGAACAGGCCAGGGATCATTTCGACAGGGGTGACGTCGTTCGGAATTCGGAACATAATCAGTTATTCGCTCCTTGTCTACTTGTTTCCTTGTCTACTTGCTACGCGCCCGGCCACTCGCCTTCAGCATAGACATAGTCCAGCCAGCCGTGCGGGTCGAGCTTGCCTTCGGTGATGGCGAAGAAGCGTTCCTGGATGGCCTTGGTGATGGGGCCGCGGCTGCCGGAGCCGACGGCGATGCGATCCACCGAACGGACGGGCGTGATCTCGGCGGCGGTGCCGGTGAAGAACAACTCGTCGGCGATGTACAGCATCTCCCGCGTCAGGTAGCCGTATTGCACCTCGTAGCCCAGGTCGCGGGCCAGGGTGATGGCGCAGTCGCGGGTGATGCCGCTGAGGATGGAGGCGGAGAGCGGCGGGGTGACGATGGCGCCGTCGCGGATCAGGAACAGGTTCTCGCCGGAGCCTTCGGAGACATAGCCGTGGATGTCGAGGCTGATGCCTTCGTTGAAGCCGCCGTCGTGGGCTTCCATGGCCACATATTGGCTGTTGACATATTGGCCGCCGATCTTGCCCAGCGGCGTGAGCGAACCGGGCGGCATCCGGCGCCACGAACTGACGTGTACATCCACGCCCTGTTCGATGGCCTCTGGCCCCAGATAGCGACCCCAGGGCACGGTGCCGATGGCGATCTCGACCGGGCATTTGCGGCCATCGACGCCCAGGGCCTCGTAGCCGCGAAAGACGATGGGGCGGATATAGCAGGAATCCTGCTTGTTAGCGCGAATGGCGGACTTGGTGGCGGCAATCAAGTCATCGACGCTGTATTGCAGGGGGATGCGCATGATCTTGCACGAATCGTGCAGGCGGCGCATGTGTTCGCGACCGCGGAAGATGGCGGGGCCGCGCGGGGTGCTGTAGGCGCGAATGCCTTCGAAGGCGCTGGAGCCGTAGTGGAGTGCGTGGGTGAAGACATGGACATTGGCCTGATCCCACGGGATCAGCGAGCCGTTCATCCACATCCAATCTGCGCGCATGGGCATGGGTTGTTCCTTGTAAAGAGAGAAATTGGAGAGTAGGGGGTAGGGATTAGGGATTAGAGATTGGTTATTGGTTATTGAATCTCCAATCTCCAATCGCTAATCTCCAATAACCAATAACCAATAACCAATAACCAAACAAAAAATCCCCTCGTCCAGACAGGGACGAAGGGATCTCCGCGGTGCCACCCTGGTTGTCGGAAAGGGTGGGGCGTGGAAACCACGCCCCAAGAAATGTGGTGGAGCAGAAGGGACTTGAACCCATGACCCCCACAATGCCATTGTGGTGCTCTCCCAGCTGAGCTACTGCCCCAAAAGGGATTTCCGACCACTCGACGCTATAACGGGCTGACCCGTCGCCGACTAGGCAGGGCGTGGAGACCACACACCAGGGCGTGGAGACCACACACCAGGGCGTGGAGACCACACACCAGGGCGTGGAGACCACACACCAGGGCGTGGAGACCACGCACCAGGGCGTGGAGACCACGCACCAGGGCGTGGAGACCACGCCCCTACGTTCATCGGCGCCGCTCCCAGGCGAGTTCGGCCTTTGCGGACTCGTGACCGCCTTTGCCAGGCTTACACTCTCCCTGGCTCGCTGTCGAGTTGGCTTACTGCTCCTGTTCGCTGCGATGTTGTTGTGAGATTGTTGCCCGGGGTGCCAGGCTAGTGGAGCTGAGGGGATTCGAACCCCTGACTTCTACAGTGCGATTGTAGCGCTCTCCCAGCTGAGCTACAGCCCCGGAGTGAGTGTTAGTCTAGCCGGGGTGGGGGCTTTTGTCAAGAAAAAGAAGCGGAGCGCGCGCAAGGTTCTGCGCCTACATCCCCCAAACCGTGATTTCCCGCCCCTCGTGTCGCTCCTCGCGGCGAAACAGCTTATTTTCCCACGGCTTGCCGGGCGTGCGATCGAAGATGATGAGGTGTGATTCTTCGGCTCCGCAGCGGTCGGCATAGGCCCAGGTTTGGGCCAGGCCCTCGGCCACGGTTGCTTCTAGCGATCCGTGCAACAACTTGAGTTCTATCACCACCCGCTGCACTGGCTTACCCGCCCCCAGTTCTCCGGCCAACGGCCAGAGAATGAGCAGATCCGTTCGTTTGCGGCCCAGACCATACTCGCGTTCGATGCGACCGCCCCCGTTCACAATCCGCTGCAAGAATGCCTGCATCAGCAGTTGCGGGCCTGCTTCGCGATAGTTGAATCGTTCCACCCAGCTTTCGGAATGCTCGCGGAAGAACTGTTGGAAAGCCGAAAGCAGCTCATCCATGTTCAGCCGGCCATCTGCCCGCACATACCAGGCGGCCTGCTGCACCATCGTGTCCTGGGTCACGCTGGTGAGGGTGCGCGGGATGATCTCGCGATAGATGGGGTTGGCGATGGCTACATGGGGTTTGCGCCGGATCAAGCCCAGATCGACGACGTATTGCAGGTCGTCTTCGGGCACGTTGGCCGGCATGCCATCGCCCACCAGCAGAGCTTCGATCACCTGACGCACGCGCGCCTCGAGCAGTTTATCGGCCAATTGGTCGAGATGCACCTCCCGTCGTTCGATCAGGTTCTCTTTGGCCCGAAAAACCAGCTCGACGCTGATCGACCGGCTGCGATCGCGGCCTTCGCGCATCTGAAAACAGCTTTCGTAGGCCAGAGCATTTACCAGCCACGGCTGCCCTTGCGTCAAATCCCAGATTGCGGCCATTGCTTCCGGCTCGAATCGCTGCCCGGTCTCGCTCGTGTGCTGCATCAACAGTCGCTCCGTATCCTCGCGACTGAAGTCGCCCAGCCGCAGGGAGGCGGCCTTGATATTGAAGGCGCTGCCGCCGGTGATGATCTGCCTGGTGCTGTCCGAGCGGATGCGGTAATCCCGGACATCGCGCACACCGCAAAGAATGACGCTTTGGGGGAAGGCTTGCGGCCGGTCGAGACAGCCTGCGCGCAGTTGACGAAGGACGGTGATAAGGAGGTCGCCTACGAGGGCATCGATTTCGTCGATCAGAAGAACGGTGGGCTGGTCCGAAGCTCTGCACCAGCGACTCAGAAAAACGCTCAGTGAGGGTGCAGGCCGGGCGATCATCTCAGCGGCAATGGCTTCGGCCGTGGTGTCGCCCAATGTCAGGGCCGCTTTCTCCCCGATCTCGCGTAACAGAACCGTCACGCCCTCGCTTACGTTCTGACGATAGCCTTGCGCCACCTCGAAATTGACATAAAGACAGCGAAAGCGTCTTTGATGATTCAGGTGCACCATCAACGCCTTCAGGGTCGAGGTCTTGCCTGTCTGTCGGGGGGCGTGGAGGACGAAGTACTTCTGTTGGTCGATCAGGGTCATGACGTCTTCCAGATCGATGCGATCCAGGGGTGGGAGGCAATAGTGTTCGTCGCATCGAACCGGGCCGACGGTGTTGAAGTAGCGCATGGTTGAATCTCGACTGGGGGCAGGGAGGGCCTGGGACTGTAATTATAGGCCCATAGGCGGCGGGCTGTCCATCTGTTGGACTCGGCGGTGTGATCGTGTGTTGACAGCCTCACCCACCGGTGCTATCGTGGAGCAGACCTTGTTTCCGGTTGTGTCCGTCATAGGAAGGTAGTTGGCGAAGAGGCAAGATGAATCGCAATGCTCTCCGCACCGCTGTCGGGGCGATGCTGGCAGTAACGGTAGCCGTGGGTTTGCTGGCAAATTGTGGCGCGCCCAGCTCACAGGCGCCGACTCTGCCTGCCCCAACGGTTTGGCTCACCGAAACTCCAGGGGTGGAGCCAACGCGTTGGCTCACCGAGACCCCATCGGTGACGGCAACGCTCCTGGCGACGGCGGCGCCACGGCCAAGTCCTACTGCTACGGCTCTCGCAACCCCCCACCCCATCACCCAAGCCACCGGCGGCCAAAACCCCACCCCCACCCCCCCGCCCGTTGAAATCGACGCTGAAGACACCCGCCCCCCAACCCCAGAACCACCCCCCTACGCAGGCGTTCCGGCAACCGTTGGCAAAGGAGTGATTGTCTATCAATCGATGTGGGCCGATGATGCAGGGAAAAAACTTACCCTTCCCGAAAACGCCCAGGTGCAAGTCCTTTACACCGACTCAAATGAGTATGATTCAATACACGATTGGTATCTGATTAGCTACACTGATACCGACGGAAAAACCCGTGTTGGCTATATTCCCAAGAATCGCATCCGAAATGTCACCAGCGTCAAACCGATTACAGCTGCTCAAAGTAATCTTACCAAACAGGCAGAACTCCGCGCCCTTCCCGCCCCACGACCCGGTCATCAAATAGCTGATGATCAAGGCCACACAATCAACCTGCTTGGCGAAGCCTGGACACCACAAGAAATAAATCTGCTCAAAACAAGACTCGAGTGGATCAAAGCCAATGATCCGGTTCTATACGCAAAGCTTTTTGCCGGATTCAGCGTAATTGAAAAAGGAACTCAAAACACTGTCTTGAAAGACGTAGGAGTTTGTACTGGAGAAGCTTGCACTGGTATAGCAAAAGATGGATCTATTGCTATGGTTGCACCCGATGTTGAGAGATTTCTTAACTGGGGTGATACACTCTCTTCCAGCTTATCATTTCATGATATGCTTTGGCACGAATTCGCAAGAAGATATTATTTAACCAATGATCCCAGTTATCGAGATTTTCAGGGAATTCCCAAAAGCAATGCTGAAAAATTCAACCAATTAGCATCTGCATTGGGCTGGCTTGCGATTGACAAAATGGAAAAAAGATATGGAGTCACATCAGATTCAATAAAACTAAAAAATTATCAATTAAGATATGTCGGCCTGCCAGATGGTACCGATCTCTCCCATCTTATCAATGATCCGGGCATCCGGGCAAGCGGCATACTCGGCCAATAGATTTACCCTCTGCCGATATCACTTGACCGATTTAAGTTGTTATTCTCTTTGCAAACATAGTAGGATTAAACTATCTAGATTACTATGCAACCATTGTCGATAAACCGGTATTTTTTGCTGAGGCATTTCGTTGTATTGCTCTTGCTTCTTATTATCTTTGGTTTTGTCAGGGTTGATCTGGCTAACGCAGCCTGTGAACCAAAAGAGTGCCAGATGGGTCAGCCTGCGCCTCTCGGTTATACCTGCGAAAACTGGTGTCTTATTCCCAGACCAACCGCAACACCAATACCTCAACCATCCAAAGAACCAACCCTTCCCCCCGGCACCACCGCTACCCCGGCAACCACTCCGGTAAACACACCCACTCCGGCGCCGACCTCCATCTGCTCAATCGACTGCAACAAAGAAGTCTGTGTCGAGGTTTCCGGCTCTTGCTCCGGCTCCAACCTCACCCAGTGCAGCCCCCAGGCCAATACCTGCCGCAACGGCAAGTGCAGTAAGTGCTCCAACCCCGGCACGGCCTGTTGCGGCTACTGTGTGCCCCAGGGCTGGGGCTGTTCGGGCGCCATCCAGGACCCGGGCGCCGCCGCCCTCACCGGTGACTTTGCCAACAATAGCGCCGGCTCAAACACCGAAGCCTATTATCAGGTCAACTTCAACATCGAGGCGGGTCTCGGGAACGTCTGCCCCGCTGGCTATTGGGCAGGCAGCAGGCAAAGCTACATCCAGAACACCGCCAACAACAAAACCCTGGCCGGGTGTAGCAACATCAACCTCAATAACGGCTACTCGCAAGTCTCCTGCACCAGCGGCCCAAACAGCGGCCAGGCCGCCCAATCAACCGACGCCGCCTGCTTTCAGAACGATGATGTTTATCGCCGCCTTTGTGTCATCTTTGTGGTCTTTGAGCCTTTGTGTTTTCCTTTCTCTCCCCAAGTGCGGTTGTAGTATTAAGCGCTGATAACGGTTGTATCGAGCGCAGAGCGCCGATAGCGGTCCCTTCCTGAGGCCATTCACCCACGGTGCCGGTCCACGATCTCTCCAGTCTCCCCTGGCAGCTCGCCTCCACCCCTCGGCTCTCCTGGGACGCCGCGCTGGACGACCCCAACCGGCTGCGCGACTGGCTGCCGGCGCGCGTGCCGGGCAGTATCCAGCGCGACCTGATGGCCGCCGGTCGCCTGCCCGATCTCTATCAGGCGCTGGATCTGGATGCCGTCCTGAAAGGGGTGGATGCGCAGGACTGGTGGTATCGGGCCGAACTGCCGGCCATCCCGCCCGGCCAGCGCGCCTGGCTGCGCTTCGAGGGCATCGACTACCAGGCCGCCGTCACCCTCGACGGCGTCGAGTTGGGCCGCGGGGCGGGGATGTTCGCCCGCCGCCAGTGGGAAATCACGCCGTGGTTGGCGGGCGGCCCGGCGGGGTTGGCGGTGCGCGTGTGGGGCGGCGGCTCGCTCCCGCGCTGGCCCGCTTCCCGGCGTCTGCGGCTGCAACGGCGTCTGTTTGACCGCCTGCAAAACGGCATCCCCGCCTTCTCCGACCGCTTGTTGACGCTCAAGGCCCCGCTGCACTTTGGCTGGGATTTCGCCCCCCGGCTGTTGGCGGCGGGCATCTGGGACCAGGTGTCGCTGCACACGGCCAGGGGCGCGGCCATCATCGATGTGTGGGCGAGGGCGGAATGGGGGCCGGAGCGGGGGCTGGTGATCCGGCTGGAGGTGGACAGCGAGCGGGCAAGGCGGGCGCAGGTGGGGGCGAGCTTGATCCCGGCGAATTTCAGCGGCGATGGGGAGGAGAACCGAGAGTGGGAAGTAGAGATCGGGTCGGGCTTGCAGGTCCTCCATCTGCGCTGGCCCGAGGCGCGGTTGCAGCCTTGGGCGACGCACGACCGCGGCTTTCCCCATCTCTACCGGCTGCGTCTGTGGCTGCACGATGCCGACGGCCTGCTGGACGAGGCCGAGACGCGGGTGGGGGCGAGGACGGTGGGGTGGGAGGGGACGGGCGTCGTCCTGAATGGCGAACGGTTGTTTTTGCGCGGGGCCAACTGGATTCCGCTGGATTTGCTGCGCGGGGATGAGGCTGAGGATGAGCGTTATCGGGCCTTGTTGTCGGCGGCGGTGACGGCGGGGGTGAACGCCCTCCGGGTGTGGGGCGGCGGTGGGCGCGAGCGCCAGCGGTTCTATGATCTGTGCGACGAGTTGGGGCTGCTGGTCTGGCAGGAGATGCCCATCGCCTGTGTCTTTTTCGACCATCTGCCCCACGATGCCGCTTTTCTGGCCCTGGCGCAGAACGAGACGGCCGGGATCATCCGCAAATTGAGGGGGCATCCCTCGGTGTATGTCTGGGGCGGGGGCAACGAGTGGGGGCCGGGCCGGCACAGGCGGCTGGCGTCGGCCCTGGCCGAAGTTGCCCATCTGCACGACCCCGGCCGGCGCTGGCTGCCCGCCTCGCCGGGGCCGGGCGATAGCCACAACTGGCAAGTGTGGCACGGCAAGGCCCCGCCCACTGCCTATGCCTCCGACCCCGCTCCTTTGCTGAGCGAGTTCGGCCTCGCCGCCCCGCCGTCGGTGGAAACCCTGGCCCGGATGCTGCCCCCAGACCAACTCTGGCCGCCCGGCCCGGCCTGGCAGGCGCGCAAGGCCGAGGTGGGGAAGTTGTGGCACTACGCGGCAGGTGCGCGAGGTGCGACGCACTTACAAAGTGCGTCGCACCTACATCCGTTCGTTTCCGCCAGCCAGCAGGCGCAGGCCGATGGGCTGCAGACGGGGATCGAGGTCTATCGGCTGCGCGAGGGCGCGGCGGGCTGCTTCATCTGGCAGTGGAACGAACCCTGGCCGGCCATCTGTTGGAGCCTGATCCCCTACTGGGGGCCGCCGAAGCCGGCCTATGCCCAGGTCGCCCGCTCCTACGCGCCCCTGGCCCCGCTGGCCCGGCTGCTCCCCGACCGCATCGAGCTTTGGCTGGTGAACGACAGGCTGGAATCGCCGGGTGTCTGTAGGCTGGTCGTCCGGCTGGAAACCGCCGGGGCGGGGGAGGTTTTGTGGGAAGGCGAGGTGGCGCCGCCGGCCAACAGACGGGCGAGGGCGGCCGTCATCGCCCGTCCGGCCGTTCGGGCGCAGGAGGACGCCCGTCTCCACCTGCATCTGACCGGCCCCAGCCTCGATGCCGGCAACAGCTATGACCTGACCCGGGCCTGGCCCTCCCCTTCTGGCTGGCCGCCGCTCGGCTGGCTACGCTCGCGGGTGAAAGCCTGGCTGCTGCGATAGCAAGCGGTCGGAGCGCTCGCAGCGCTCCGACCGCTGAACCTGAACCTTATCGGCGGATGTTTGTAAACGCCGCCAGACCGGGATAGATGGCGGCATCGCCCAGTTCGGATTCGATGCGCAGAAGCTGGTTGTACTTGGCCACACGGTCCGAGCGGGCCGGGGCGCCGGTCTTGATCTGGCCGGTGTTCAGCCCCACCACCAGGTCGGCGATGGTGGCGTCCTCGGTCTCGCCGGAGCGATGCGAGACGATGGTCGTCCAGCCCGCCCGGTGCGACATCTCGACCGCGGCGATGGATTCGGTCAGGGTGCCGATCTGGTTGACCTTGCACAGCAGGGCGTTGCAGGATTTTTCGGCGATGGCGCGCCGGATGCGTTCGGTATTGGTGACGAGCAGATCATCGCCGACCAACTGCACCCGGTCGCCGATCGCGGCCCGCAGTTTCTTCCAGCCCTCCCAGTCGTCCTCGGCCAGGCCATCTTCGAGCGAAATGATCGGATATTTGTTGACCCAATCGGTATAAAAGGCGATCATTTCGTCGCTGGCCAGCTTGCGGTCTTCCTTGGCCAGATCGTAGAGACCGGTGGCGGCGTCGTAGATCTCGCTGCTGGCCGGGTCGAGGGCGATCATGATGTCTTCGCCAGGGCGGTAGCCGGCGGTTTCGATGGCTTTGAGGATGACTTCGATCGCTTCGGCGTTGTAGCCCAGGCTGGGAGCATAGCCGCCCTCGTCGCCGACATTGGTGCTGTAGCCCTTGCTTTTCAGCACTTTCTTGAGGGCGTGGTAGGTTTCGGCGCCCCAGCGCAGGGCCTCGGCAAAGGTGGGTGCGCCCACCGGCATGACCATGAACTCCTGCAGGTCGGTGGAGTTGACCGCGTGTTTGCCGCCGTTGAGGATGTTCATCATCGGCACAGGCAGGGTGCGGGCGCCGGCGCCGCCCAGATAGCGATAGAGCGGCAGGCCGACGGCGTTGGCGGCGGCATGGGCGCAGGCCAATGAGACGCCCAGGATGGCGTTAGCGCCCAGTTTGCTCTTGGTGGGCGTGCCGTCCAGATCGATCATAATGCGGTCGATCAGAGCCTGTTCGGTCACATCGACGCCGAAAAGGGCATCGGCCAGTGTCTCGTTGACATGCTCGACTGCCTTGAGCACGCCCTTGCCGCCGTAGCGTTTGGCGTCCTCATCGCGCAGTTCGAGGGCTTCGTGGATGCCGGTGCTGGCGCCGCTGGGCACGGCTGCCCGGCCCATATCGCCATCTTCGGTGATGACTTCGACTTCGATGGTCGGGTTGCCGCGGCTATCGAGGATTTCACGGGCCTGGATGGATTCGATTTCGTACATTGAGGGGAACTCCTTTGGTTATTGGTTATTGGAGATTGGAGATTGGAGATTGGAGATTGGAGATTCTTCTCACGTTTCACGCTTCACGTTTCACGTTTCACGGAACACGGAACACGGAACACGAAACACGGAACCCGGAACAACTCACGCCACATACTCATCCAGCACGCCGAACAGCTCTTCCATGTCCCCCACCGTTAGTTCGCCCATGTGGGCGAGGCGGAAGGTGTGGTTCTTGAGCTTGCCATAGCCGTTGCCGATGACCAGGCCGCGCGTTTTGGCGTGTTTCACCATCGCCGCCACGTCGATCTGGCGGGTGTTGCGCACGCAGGTGACGGTGGCAGATTCGTAGCCGCGTTCGGGGAACAGATCGAGGTCGTGTTTGGCAGCCCAGGCGTGGGTCAGGGCCATCATCTGCTGGTGGCGGGCAAAGCGCGGGGCCAGACCCTCGGCCACCATGCGGTCGGTTTGCAGGTCGGCGGCAAAAAGCAGGCCGATGGCGGGGGTGGCGGGGGTGGTTTTGCCTTCGCTGAAGTATTTCTCTAGCAGGAGGAGGTCGAAATACCAGCCGCGGTGGGGCACAGCCTGGGCGCGGGCCAGCAGCCGGTCGGAGACGGCGGCGAAGGCGAGGCCGGGCGGCAGGGCGAAGCATTTCTGCGAGGAAGTGAGGAGCATGTCCAGGCCCCAGGCATCGAAGGGCAGATCGACGCCGCCCGCCGATGAGACGGCATCGACCAGGAGCAGGACATCGGGGAAGCGGGCGCGCACCAGGCCGGCCAGGGTGCTCACATGGCTCATGACGCCGGTGCTGGTCTCGTTGTGGACGATGGCCACGGCGTCGAATCCACCCGCGGCCAGCGCGGCTTCGATAGCTTCCGGGCGGATGGGCTGGCCCCAGGGCAGGTCGAGCGGCACGGTCTCGCAGCCATTGCCGGCGGCGACTTCGGCCCAGCGTTGGCTGAAGGCGCCGTGGACCGGGACCAATACCTTGCGCCCAGGGCGTACGGTGTTGCGGACGGCGGCCTCTTGCAGGCCGGAGCCGGACGAAGTGGAGATGTAGATGTGCTGCTCGGTCTGAAGCAGTGTTTTGAGCTTGCCGGCGATGCGGTAGAACAGATCGGCGAACTCGGCGCTGCGATGGCCGAGCATGGGGCGGATTTGGGCGGCCATCACCTCGGCGTTGACTTCGGTGGGGCCTGGGATGTAGAGGCGGGGCATGGTAGGGGCGAAGGAAGGTCGAGCGGTTTCGTTCAGCGATGCACAAGCGGTGCACAGAAGGATAGCAGATTGCGTTGTTGCTGGCAATCCAAGATCAGAGATCGGCGGTTGGGGGGGTATCCGGCGGAAGTGGTATAGTGCGGGCCTGTCGGTCCCGGCCACCCCACTCTGGATGAACCAACTGCCGTGTCTGCTAGCGAAATCCTCTTTGTCGTCGCCCAACTGATCTTCCTCGAGGGCATCCTCTCCATCGATAATGCGGCGGTGCTGGGCGCCATGGTGTCGGTGCTGCCGGCCAACGAGCCGATCCCGTGGCCGCGCTCGCTGGCTTTCATGCATGGCTGGGGCGACCGCGTGTTGGGCGGCCAGCGGGCAGCGGCGCTCAAGGTGGGGCTTCTGGGCGCCTATGTGGGTCGCGGCCTGATGCTGCTGCTGGCCACCTGGGTCATCCGCAATCCGTGGCTGCGTATCCTGGGCGCGGCCTATCTGCTCAAGCTGGCAGTCTCGCATTTGGGTGGCGATCAGCACGCGGGCGAGGAGGACGGCGCAGACCGCAAGGGCAGTTTCTCGGAGACGGCCTTCTGGCGGGTTGTCGTTGCGGTCGAGTTGGCCGACCTGGCCTTCAGCCTGGACAATGTGGTGGCGGCGGTGGCGCTGAGCGACCGCTTCTGGGTGGTGATGCTGGGCGTGGCGCTGGGCATTTTGACCATGCGTTTCGCCGCCCAGCTCTTCACGGTGATGATCGAGCGTGAGCCGGTCTTGGTGACGGCGGCCTATATCCTGGTCTTCAACATCAGTCTGGAATTGCTGATTGCCGATATCTCGCCCTATTTGTGGTCGCACGAGATCGACTTTGTGGCCTGGCAGAAGTTCCTGATCTCGGTCCTCACCCTCGTCCTCTGTGTGATCTACGCCCACACACCCTGGCTACGGCAGCTGTTGCGCCCGGCCCTGCGGCTGATCGCGCGCTTTTTTGGCTTGCTCGATGCCATTTTCGACTATCTCCTGCTGCCCCTCAAGTGGCTGTGGCAGGGTCTGATGCTGATCGCTCGCGCCCTGTTTGCCTGGGCGGCGCCTAAACACGCCGGTGATGCTGGCTCTTAGCCGCCGAGGAGGAACGGCAGGGCGCCGAGGGCCAGGTAAGGGGCGTAGGCCAGGGTGCGGGTGTGGCTGCGGGCCAGTGACAAGGTCAGGGCGACCAGCCCGGCCGCAATCATGCCGAAAAGCAGGGCGAAGATAACCTGGGGGAAGCCGAGCATCAGGCCGATGACCCCGGCCAGTTTGACATCGCCCATGCCCAAGGCGCCGGGCCGGATACGAGCCAGCAGCAGGAAGGCGGCCAGTCCCGCGGCCCCGCCCACCACAGCCGCCGCCGGCGGAGGCTGACGGAAAATCAGGCTGGCCGCGGCGACGATGAGGGCGGTCAGGGCCAGCAGGCGGTTGGGGATACGATGCTGCCGGAGATCGAAGAGGCTGATCGCCAGCAAGAGCATCGACTCCAGCAGGGTGATGAGGCCGGCGCTGCTCATGGCCAGGGCAGGGTGGTCAGGGTGATGGCGTCGCCGCCGCCGACGAGGGGTAGGCGGGCGCCGTCGGCTTCGTCGTAGAAGCCGGTGATGAGCCGATACTCGCCCGGCGCGAGGCGGGCGGGCAGGTCGAGGACGAAGGTCGTTTCCACGATCTCGCCGGGCTGCCAGGTGGTGGTGGGGAGCGAACCAAGACCGGGGAAGCCATCCTCTTGGGCGACGATGCTTCCATCGGGGCCGATCAGTTGGTTGAAGAGCTTCCAGGAGCGGTCGATGGGGCCGCGGCGCTGCCAGTAGAGCGTCAGGCGCAGAGGCCAGCCGGCTGCAACCGGGGCCAGGTCGTAGCCCAGCAGCCGGATGCCGCCGGTGGTTTCGGCCTGGAGCCGGTGGCCGATGATGGGCGGCTGCGGGCGCGGTCCCTGGGTGGTGCGCCAGCCCTGCACGCGCACGAACGTGCCGCCGGGGAAGACCTGGTCGTAGACGAGCTGGCCGTGCTCGCTCAGCCAGCCGCGGATGAAGCCCTGGGGGTCGTTGACGGTGTCGTAGCCGCGCAGCAGCCAGACGGTGTTAGCCGCGGCGAAGAGCTGGCTCAGGCGGGTGGCTGTGTCTTTGCTGCTGATGGCGTAGAAGTCGCTGGTCGGGTCGCCGCCGCCGACGGTGGCCGGGTCGCCGTCGATGTGGCCGCTGAGGACGACGGCGGGGCCGGGTGGAAGCGGGTCGGGGGGTGGGAAGTTGCTCAGGCGTCCGAGCCAGCCGATCTCGCCCGGCCAGTAGTAGAGGAAGGCGGGGTAGAGATAGCCGGCGTCGATGAGGACGGCATCGCGGGGGCCGAGACGGTCGTCGATGGCCCCGACGGCCCCGCGCAGGTCATCAGCGGCTTCATAGGCGAAGCGGTTGGTGGTGTAGTTGCGCAGGCTGAGCAGGCTGGCAATGATGAGTCCTAGCCCCAGCCCCGTCGCCAAAACCAGTCGCAGTCTCGGCCAGGGCCACGGCGCCCGGACGATGGCGATCAGCCCGGCCGCCAGCAGGATGGGGAAGGCGCCGCTGTAGAGGGCCAGATAGCGGACGTGGTAGAGCGGTGTGAACAGGATCGAGGCCAGCAGGATCAAGGCCAGCGGCCCGGCGACGGTGAGCCAGAGGAGCAGGGTCCCGGCCCAGGGCCGCCGGCGGTTGAAGCGGGAGGGGAGGGCGAAGGCGAGCAGGGCGAGGACGACGCCCGCAATCGCCCACGGCTGCCAGCGGCCGGGATCGACCGACTGCCCGGCCACGAGGGCGGCGCTGCCTTCGACCCAGGCCCGGCGGAGGAGTTCGAGCGGGGGCAGGGCGGCGCGCCAGGGGGGGACGGGGGGGTGGAGAATCTGGCGGAGGGCGATGGGCAGCCAGGGGAGGTAGAGCAGGAGGGCGCCGATCTGCGCCAGCAGCCACGGTCGCAGGCGCCGCCGCTCTCGCCGCCACAGCCAGGGGATGAGGAAGAGGTTGAGGGCGATGAGGTCGAAGCCGGTGTAGTAGAGCGTCCACAGGCTGAGGGCAGAGAGGATGGCGATGCCGGCCGCCAGGCGCGACGCCGATCCCTGGCCGCCGGCCAGTCGCCAGGCCAGGATGAGCAGCCCCAGCAGCCAGCAGATCCCCAGCGTGTACATGCGCACTTCCTGGCCGTACCACACAGCCAGGGGGCTGAATGCAACCAAAAAGGCGGCCAGCAGCCCGACGGCGGGGCCATAGCTGCGCCTGCCCAGGTGAGCGATGAGGGCGACAGCGATGACGCCAAAGAAGAGGGAGAGGAAAGCGAGGGCGAATTCGCTGCGCCCGGCCGCTGCCATCCAGAGGTGCAAAAGGGCGTAGTAAAGCGGCGGGTGGATGTCGCGGGCGGTGTGCGCCCACATCGCCGCCAGTGGTTTAGCGGCCAGCAGGGCGCTGACGGTCTCGTCGTACCACAGGCTGTCGGCGCCCAGGCGGTGCAGCCGCAGGCCAAAGGCAAGGAGCAGCGCCAGGAGGAGAGCCAGGCGCTGGCGAGAGGTGGAAAGGGTCATCGGCCGGCCAGTTTTCGTCAAAGCCGTTAGAAGTACCCCTGGCCGAGAACCCTATCCACGTCTGGTGCTGCTTCGTCGATCATCGCTTGTATCTTGTCAACCATACGCTGAAACACATCCGCATAGTATCTGGATGAATCGAGGAATTCGACGTACTCCTGTCGATATCTCCGACGCTCATTGGCGCTGCGGTATTCCTGCCTTACATGCGATGACATCCGCTTCGCTTTGCGAACGATGAGCACATCATCGATGTGAGTAGATGTGATCGAAACAGGGGTCATATCCAGGAATTCGCATATCAGAAAATACAACGAGGATGGCACCGCCATCTTGAGATCGCGACTTGTGGCAACGGCCTCTTGAAACATCGTCTTGTCAAGGTTTGTCTTGCACTCTGCGCAGACGTAGCCAAGATGGGCCTCGACAGTCTCGGCTGCCTTGAATTCCCTGTCAAAGGAGGTCATCATGTAAAGCCGTTTGCCCAAAATGAAGTCCTGATCTTTGGTTCGTAGCCTGGGCTTTCCTCCATCTCCTGAGTCAGCCAGCGATGCGCCGAAGCTCAAGCCAGAAAACGTCTTATGTGGGCCGAGATCAAAGGCTTGACCGCCAAAATAAACACTTCGAAATACAAGCTGTGGCAGAAACTCCTCCAGAATCGTGTTGTCAAGTTTCAGTTGTCCCTTTTGCCTGTAGAGGAAGTCCTCTGGGCTATCAAAAATGAGTTCAAGCTCAATGAACTTCTTGTAAACATTTGTGGCATGAACGAGCTTCTCTACGACATTGTCTCTCTCTTGTCCCGCCGCTTCCAGTGCTTCGATCCACTGATGGTATCGCTTGATGGCTCCCTCTACCCTTATCTTGTCCACATGAGGCAGCCGAGAGTTTCGCAATAGTGCGTCAAGTTTATCCAAATGAGGTGTTGGGAGTTTTGGCGCCATTGCGTTCATAGTATCTCCTGAGTTCTCTTTGAGTTAGTGTTCACCTTAGAGGTGCGACGCACTGCGCTGGCGTAGATGATTCGGGTTCACAATACAAGTCGTGAAGTCGCTCAAAGTGCGTCACACCTGAACTAATACGCCCTGTTGAATATCGGTGTACCTGAAATGCTTGATATATGGTCGATAGCATCGAATAGAAGTTGCCTATTGTTGTCAGGCACTCTTTCTAGTGCATCGTTCAGTGATAAATGAGCTATTGCCCTTCCAACACGACATGATAGTGTTTCATCGTGTGTATTAGTAGCTTTGGCAAAACTGAGAATATCTTCTCGTATTGATTCGCCAAATCGATTGATGAAAACCCGTCTCTGGCGCTGAACAAGAGAAAACATCCCTGATGTAACAGCAATCTGTTCAATGATATCCGCATTATAGAAGGATGTGCCGAGTACCTTAGACTCGTAACCAACAACCAAGACTGTTCTTGCTTTTGGTCTCAGTACTCGGGCAAGCTCTTGAAGCATTCTTGTCATATCAATGCAATACTGGACAACTGTATAAAGCCTATTTGAGCGGTTGGCTCGATTTGACCCGATTTCGGACCTTGCAACGCGCAATAGATCCCACCCGAGAATCTCAGCCGAGCGTCGGTAATTTTGGTGATAATTGAATACATTGATATACGGTGGCGATGTGATAGCGAAATCAACCGACTCGTCCTCAAGTGGAAGTGCTCGGGCATCCTGCAAATCAGCCTTGATCCTTTGAGTGGAATAGGGCAACTGCTGGACCAATCGAGTCAGGGCCGTGAATTTCCTCATCACGAAGTCGTTGGTTGGCTGGTTGCTGTGAAGATCAAGCAGCATTACAAGCGCGTTGCAGAGTATTTTCGCCCGTTCGCTACTCGCAGCGCCTATTCGGATCACCCTTTCCTCCACCGCGTTTCCTGACAGCTCCTGATCCGAGAAAAGTGCACCAGGGAATTCCTCTTCTATTCTGGCTCGCAGTTCGTTGACGATGAGTCTTCTCATCTCAGGAGGTATATTGGTGAACTCGTAGACCTTGCTGAAGCTCCATGCAGATGGGTTGATCTCGAAACCGTACGCAGGCAGAGACATAACTGCCGCTTCATAGAGAACCGTACCACTTCCCACAAAGGGATCCAGCACCACGGACCCTGGAAGACAGTAGGCGTCAAGCAGGCACTCGATCAATTGGGGGGAAAACTGTCCTCGCCAGGCGAACAGATTGGAACGCTGTTTGTTTTCTATATCCAGGATCTGTTGTGGTAGGGGTTTGTCGAACTCCTTCACGGCTAACCCTCTTGAAAATATGCCATTCACGGTGGATATTGAATCCATCAGGTCAGCCTCCGGCGGATCAGTTCAGGTGTGACGCACTTTGAGCGACTTCATGACCTGCATGGTGTTGAGACCCGAGTCATTTACGCTCGCGCAGTGCGTCGCACCTTAAAGGTGAACACTTAGCCTGCGGCCAACCTTTTTGACTTGTTTTTGATTCTAGCGCCCTATGCTTTTCGGAGCAAATATCTGGCGTCCAGCATCCGCCAAGCGAATACCCGCACCCTAACATCGGCATCCCACCCACTGCCCCCGCGCCGCCAGTGCTGTATAGTGCAAGCCACCATCGATTCCCAGTCTCGCTCCCCCGCACTCCCCCCATGCCCGATCCCCGCCCCACCATCCTCATCTATACCGCCGACCTGTTCTTCGGTCTCCGCATCCAGGATGTCGTCGAGAAGCTGGGCGGCCGGGCGCTGGCCGTTTCCTCGGCGGCGGAGCTGGCCGCCGGGCTGGCCGATGTCCCGGCCCTGACCATCATCGAGCTGGGGGCCGATCAGGGCTGGGTTGCCGCCGTGCATGAGGCGCGCAAACGGACGCGCGGCGCGCCCATCGCCGCCTTTGGTTCGCATGTCGATACGGCGGCGCTGGCGGCGGCGCGGCAGGCGGGCTGCGACTATGTGCGGACGAAGGGCCGCTTCATGGAGGAATTGCCCGCCCTGGTCGAGCGCCATCTCCGACCGGCCGCCGATCTCCCCGGCTGCGCTGAGACCCCGAACGAGTTGGTGCGGGAGGGTCTGCGGCTGTTCAACCTGGGTCAGTACTACCCCTGCCACGACGCCCTGGAAAAAGCCTGGGTCGCCGAAGATCGCCCCTGTCGCGCCCTCTACCAGGGCATCCTCCAGCTTGCCATCGCCCTGCACCACATCGAGGGCGGCAACTACGACGGCGCCGACAAGATGCTGCGCCGGGCTACGGCCAAATTCCAGCGGCTGCCGGCCACATGTCAGGGCATCGACGCCGCCGGACTGCTACAAACGTGCCGCCGGTTGCAGCAGACTCTGCTCGAACTTGGCCCCGCCGCTCTCGCTGCTTTCCCGCGCCACACCTTCCCCACCATTCCCATTCCGGGCTGAAGCCGCGAAAAAAAAGCGCCCGACCGCCTCTCCCAGTTCATCGGCCGGGGGAGGCCCGTCGTCGCCGGCCGGCGGGGGCGCGAAGCGATAGCCGACCCCGGCCTCGGTCAGCAGATAGATCGGCTCCTGCGGCGCCGGTTCGATCTTGCGGCGGACGCGATTCACCAGCCCCTTGACCAGGTGGCGGTCGCCATCGCCGCTGTAGCCCCACACCGCCTCGACCAGCGCCTCCAGGGGGAAGACGCGGCCCGGCCGGCTGAGCAGGGTGGCCAGCAGCCGGTATTCGAGCGTGGAGAGACGGAAATGGCCGGCGGGCAGGACGATGGACTGGGTTTCGGGGTCGAGCAGGGGGTGGGGCGCGGGCATGGCCGGGATGACCGAGGCTACCCGGCTCAGGGCAAGGGCCTGAGCGGCCACCAACCGCAGATCGCTCGGCTTCAGCGCCACCAGCGTCGCCCCGTTCAAGTAGAGGTCGAGCAGCGATTCTTCGTCGGCCGGCGGGCAGTGCACCAACACCGGGGCTGAGGTCAGCGTACGCAAGTCATGCAGGGCTGCCAACGCCGCCTTGACCCCGCTCACATCCACCACCAGAACCGAGACATCGCCCAACTGGTGCGAATTGGGCGGCGGCGTGCGGCGGACGATGCCGCGTAGACCCACCTGGCGCAAGGCCACGGTCAGTAGCTCGGCCAGCCGTTGTTCTTCGCAGATGATGAGTGCGTGCATCCTGATGTGCGCCCAAAGGAAGTAAAGGACTGCATTGTAGGCAAGCGCGCACCGACCAGCAAATAGACCGCGGCCCCAAACGATCGTTCCTCAACCCAGGGGAAAGGCAGGGCCGGTGAATGTGCTTCTGCTCTGCCGGCCCTGCCCCTCCCGCTCAATAGTCTTCTTCTTCGTCTTCCTGCCACTCTTCCTCATCTTCGTCCCACTCTTCCTCATCGTCATCCCAGTCGTCGAGGTCATCGTCCTCGTCGTCATCCGACCAGAAGCTAAAGGCGTCGCCGGGAGCGCCACACTCAGGGCAATGGATAGGGCGATTGCGCAGCGAGCCGCGGCGGGTATAGCCGCATTCATCGCATTCCCATTCGCCGGTGACGGCGCCAGACGGAGCGCTGCGGGTAGTGGTAGACATGTTCCTTCCTCCGACAGAAACTGATTTCACCGCTCAATTCGTGCGAAAGAGTGCAAATACTTGGTTTCGCCAGCGACCCGACCGGTGTTCGAGCAACAGGTCAATCGCTGCTATCGTAACAATCGAAGGTAAAAAACGGGTTGCAAGTTGTGTATCAACTCGGTGGCAGAGCTGCTGCTTTGGTGTCAGACGGGTATAAATGGCGTATCGGTTCAGGTGCGACGCACTGCGAGCGACGCACTACGCGCGACTTCATGACCTGCATGGCGCTGAAACCCGGGTCATCTACGCTGGCGCAGTGCGTCGCACCTCTTCACTTTTTGCTCTGGTCTTTGCCGAGATGGCAGAGCTTGTATTTCTTGCCGCTGCCGCACCAACAGGGGTCGTTGCGGCCCCAGCGGGCCAGTTGTTCGGGCGCGGGTTTCTTGGTCTGGGGAAGGAGCTTCAACATGGACAAACCTCAGTGCAAACAGAAGCCTGCCGGCTGACTGTTCACACAAGTCGGGCCGGCAGGCGAGGGGAAGTTGGACAAACCGGCGGACTGTACGTCAAAACCACCCGTGGCGCAAATCTCTGCGCCCATTCGTTTGCGCCTTCGTTTGCTCTTTGCTAAAGTTAGGCGAAATTGCCAACCTTTCCAAACGGTTGGCTACTCTGCTACCCATTTCTCTGAGGTGCGCCCATGCGTGTCGTAGCCATGATCATGGCGGGCGGCGAAGGTTCGCGGCTGACGGTGTTATCCGAGCAGCGAGCCAAACCCTCCGTCCCTTTTGCCGGCAAATACCGGATCATCGACTTTACGCTCTCCAATTGCGTCAATTCGGGCATCTATGATGTCGCCATCCTGACGCAATACCGGCCGCATTCGCTCAACGAGCATATCGGCATCGGCCGGCCGTGGGACCTGGATCGACTGACCGGCGGCGTGCGCTTGCTCCAGCCCTACCAGGCGCGCGGGTCGCAGGGCTGGTATCAGGGCACCGCCGACGCCGTCTATCAGAACATCGACTTTCTGCACAACCGCGACGCCGACCTGGCCCTGATTCTCTCTGGCGACCACATCTACAAGATGGACTATCGCCGGATGATCGACTTCCACGAGGAGAAGAACGCCGACCTGACCGTGGCGGTGATGAACGTCCCCCTGGACGAAACCGACCGCTTTGGCATCATGACCACCAACAAGGGCGGTCGCGTGACCGAGTTCCACGAGAAGCCGAAGCATCGCGACAAGGGCACCCTGGCCAGCATGGGCATCTATATCTTCAATGCCGAGAAGCTGATCGACCGCCTGGTCGAGGGCCACAAACGCGAGCCGAACCTGGACTTCGGCAAGCACGTCATCCCCGGCATGATCAGCGACGACAGGGTCTATGCCTACCAGTTCGATGATTATTGGGTGGATGTGGGCACGGTCGATGCCTATTGGCGCACCTCGCTGGAACTGTGCGACCCACACCCCCTCAACCTGTGGGACCCGGGCTGGGTGATCCGCACCCTCAGCCAGGAGCGACCGCCGGTGAAGTGCAGCGCCCAGGGCCAGGTGGTGCGCTCGTTGGTCAGCAATGGCTGCACCATCCACGGCCGGGTCGAGCATTCGGTGCTGTCGCCGGGCGTCTATGTCTCGGCGGGGGCGGTGGTGCGCGATGCGGTGGTCATGAACGATGTCTGGATCGGCCCCGGCGCCGTGGTGGACAGGGCCGTGGTCGATAAACAGGTGGTGGTGGGGGCGGGCGTGCAGCTGGGCTGGGGCGACGACGAGCGTCCCAACTTCGAGATGCCCGACCGCCTGGACACCGGCGTGACGGTGGTGGGCAAGGGCGCCCACATCGCCGCCGGCGTGCGTGTGGGCCGCAATGTCCTCATCCAGTCGGATGTCGATGAAGATGCCTTTCGCCGTGCGGCCGGCAGCCTGATCCCCAGCGGAGCCACGGTCAAGCCCGGTGAGATCGTCCTCCCACCCGCCGAACCCCTCCCCACTCCCACCCCCGAGGAGAGCGCAGCATGAATGTCCTGGCGATGATCCTGGCCGGCGGCGCCGCGCCCGGCCTGCACGTCCTCACGGCCAGCCGCGCCGAAGCGGCCGTGCCCTTTGGCGGCAAGTACCGCGTGATCGATTTTTCACTTTCCAATTGCGTCAATTCCGGCATCTTCAACGTCGCCCTGCTGACGCAGTACATGCCGCGCTCGTTGAACGAACACATACGGGCCGGGAAACCGTGGGATCTGGATCGCGGCCAGGGTGGAGTGCGCCTGCTCCAGCCCTACCAGAGCAACGCCGACGACCGGGGAACCTGGCAGGAAGGCTCGGCCGACGCCATCCGTTTCAATCTGGATGTGGTGCGTGGGACCGAGCAGGTGGTGGTGCTGGCGGGCAACCACATCTACAAGATGAACTACCAGCCGATGGTGGAGTTCCATCGCCGCCGCAAGGCCGATGTGACCGTGGCGGTGGTGGCGGTGCCCTCGCACCAGACCCATCGCTTTGGCATGGTGACGGCCGACAACGATGGCCGTATCACCCGTTTCGAGGAAAAACCCCGCCGCACGCGCTCGATCCTGGCCAGTATGGGCGTCTATGTGTGTGAACCGAATGTGCTGGCCGATGTGCTGGCCGGGCCGGGCCGGGAGCACCGCAACCTGGGCGCCGAAACCATCCCCTGGGCGGTGCGGCACAAACGCATTTTCGCTTACGAGTTCGAGGGCTACTGGACCAATGTGTCCACCATCCCCGCCTATTACGAAGCCAACATGGGTTTGTTGGCCGACATCCCCGCCCTCGACCTTTCGGACCCGCGCTGGGTGATCCACACCCAGTCTCGCCAGCTCCCACCGGCCCTGCTCGGCCCCGATGCGCGCGTGGGGGGCAACCTGCTGTGTGATGGCGCCCGCATCGAAGGCACGGTGCTGCGTTCGGTCATCGGCCCAGGCGTGCACGTGGCCGAGGGCGCAGTGGTGCAAGATAGCATCATCATGGATGACACGGTCATCGCCGCCGGTGCGAGGGTGGACCGGGCCATCGTCGACAAACAGGTGTCAGTCGGCGCCGAAGCCCGGCTGGGGTGGGGCGACGATAACACCCCCAACCATCACCCGGCCGGCGTGCTGAACACCGGCATCACCCTGGTCGGCAAGGGCGCGCAGATACCAGCCGGCGCGGTGATTGGCCGCAATGTCATCATCCGTCTCAAAGCCGCGGCAGAGGATTTCGCTGCTGAGACGCCGAGCGGGATGAGCGTGTAAGCGCCGCAGCGACCATCGCCGGTTCGAACCAAGGAGATTGCCTATGGCCCAATTTGCCTGACCGATTCTCCCTGCGCAATCAGCATCCACAACTGAATTGCGCAATATCCGCCACACACACTGAGGAGAAATCGCAATGCCTATCTTTTGCTTTCACACCCTCGCCAACGGCGAGACCTACGGACGCGGATTCTTCGAGTACCCTGACTCCCTCGGCAAGGGGCCAGGGACAGCGGTGACCAGCGTTACACGGTTTCACTATAGCGCACCGGATACGGGCGAGCTGAACGAGGTGCAGAACATTCATTTCGTGATCGGGGTGCATGAAAATGTCAGTCAGCTGAACCTGGTTGCGGCCTCGCCCGACCGCCTGCGCTCGTTGGTCGCGGGACCGGCTCAGCCCCACCGGCTCGGCCCGGTGAGCGGCGGCGCGGGGCTGCAGTTGGAATGGCCGCGCGAGGTCAGCTCGACCGACGAGTGCCTGGGCGCGCCGCAGCCTGCCGTTCAGCCGGCGGAACCGCTGCCTACCCCTCAACCCACACCTGCCCCATCGCCGCAACCTGAACCGCAGCCGGCGCCGCATCTCGAACCTCAACCGGCGCCACAACCAGAGCCGGCGCCCATGCCGATGATGGCGAGGGTGGTCATCACCACCATCTTCTACGACGGGGTGACGAAGTTCACCGAGGCCGATGAGTACATCGAGATCGGCAATCAGGGCAACGCCCCGGCTGACATCTCTGGCTGGCGGGTGTATGCTGACGATCGTAGTCAGGACTTCTCCTTCGCTGCCGGCACGGTGCTGCAACCCGGCCAGATCGTCCGCATCTACACCAACGAGATTCACCCCGAAAGCGGAGGTCTCAGCTTCGGCAGCAGACGGGCGATCTGGAACAACAAAGGCGACACCGGCTATCTCTACGATGCTTCTGGGCAGGTTGTCTCCAGCTTTCGCTACCCATGAGCCGAGACCCGCGGCAGAGCGCTTCATTGCTGAGACAAGGAATGGGGCCAGGATGTGAGGCTGTTTCATGAACGATAACGATCTCCAGCACCTGCGCGCTGCCATTGCCGTTGCCTGGCGCGCCCGCGAGCATGGCAACCATCCCTTTGGGGCCGTGCTCGTGGGCGCGGACAGC
The DNA here is from genome assembly GCA_019695115.1 of Caldilineales bacterium. Taxonomy (GTDB): domain Bacteria; phylum Chloroflexota; class Anaerolineae; order J102; family J102; genus SSF26. The sequence continues at coordinate 49,614 of JAIBAP010000029.1, forward strand.
CAGATCCTGCTGGAAGCGGAGAATACGGTGACCACGGCGCGGGATGCCACAGGCCATGCCGAAACCAATCTCGTGCGGCTGGCGACGCAGCGGTTCACGCCAGAACAATTGGCGGGCTGCACCCTCTATACCAGCACCGAGCCGTGCGCGATGTGCGCCGGCGCCATCCATTGGAGCGGGATCGGCCGCGTCGTCTATGCCCTCAGCGAAGTCGATCTCTACAACATCGTTGGCCCCTCGCCCGACCACCTTTTGCTACCCTGCCGGGAGGTCTTCGCCCGCAGCCAGCGCCCTGTCGTGGTCAGCGGCCCCGCAGCGGCATTGGATAGCGAGGCCCGCGCCGTGCATGAGGGCTTCTGGATGTGACCTGTAATGAAAGCAAGTACAACGTGTCGATGTGGTCCTATCGGCTCGATGAGAATGACGGCTGGACGAACCTTGTAACTGGACAGGTCGTCGAAAGGAAACGGAACAAGGACGACCTTACCTCTCATCATTGAAGGGTTTCCCATCATCGACTGAGTAGATATCTTCCGCTGCCTCCTTCAAGTAGGCGAAGGCAGGATTGCGGGCTGCGGCGTACAACCATTCTGTTTCATCCCACGTTTCGACCTGGGGATAGAACACGATCACCCGTACTCGCTTGGGGCCAGCAATGGGCAGTAGATCATCTAGTTGCAGTTGCCGGCGCTCGTCTATGACGCCCGTCATTTCGATAGCATTCATCATAGCTTCCATCAGCACGCCTCCTCATGGCAAACAGCCTTGTGAGAGCTATTATAAGCCTCACTCTATGAGCCATCCAAGTAATGGGCGGAGCCACCATCATTCACTCTCGGCCATTGCCGGCCACGCGCTCATGAAGATACTCTTAAATCTATCGATCACGACCCGCACGCGTTGTCAGCATGCACTCCTTGTTGTATGATAGAACTTGAAGTTCAGCCGTTGAGCAGTCAGCATCATTTGACGCCATAAGCCTTCATGAACTGGATGGCTTCGCATGGACTTTGAAATCATTGGCGAAATCACGTACATAGAATCTATCGCAGTCGAACGATCCATCCGCGATTTGGCGCGCTTACGCAAGAAATACGGTCCGGGTCGTTGGCGCGTAACAGTTCACGTTCTGTCATTGCGAGGGGCGACAGCCCCGAAGCAATCCCCAAATCGCATGAGAAGGTTGGGGATTGCTTCGGCCTACGGCCTCGCAATGACAGACAAGGTGAACTCTTACACTCATGGCATCGGTAGGAAGGAATTCAAGTTGAGGCTTCCATTTCTGGACTAAGTGATAATTATGAGCAAAAGTCGCCCATCTGCACCCTACTTCGCTATCTGCCTCAATAACGATAACTACCCGGCTTCGCTCGAGGTCGGCAAACTTTATCGCGTCATCCCCGACGAAGATGCAGCAAGCCATGGCTACGTCCGTGTCATCGATGAAAGCGGTGAGGATTATGCCTATTCGACCGATCGGTTCTACCCCCTTGCCTTGCCCGCAGCCATAGAACAAACACTGGTGCTTGCCAATCTCCGATCAGGCGTCTCCCTGCGATAAGCCTGCCGGAGCGCGCCTTCCAACGGCTTGGGGCAGGCGGTTGGCCGGGCTATAATACGGGGCATGCCCGCCGAAGATTTCGTTCACCTGCACGTCCATAGCGAATTCTCGTTGCTCGATGGCCTGACCAGCGTGGAAGGGCTGGTCAAACGCGCGGTCGAGCTGGGCCAGCCGGCCATGGCCATCACCGATCACGGCGTTATGCACGGCGTCGTTCCCTTCCATCGAGCGGCCAAGAAGGCGGGGATCAGGCCGGTGATCGGGATGGAGGCCTATATCACCGTGCCGGGGCGGCCGATGAACGGGCGGGATGTGGATCTGGACAAGGACAATCACCATCTCTTGCTGCTGGCGGCCGACCAGACCGGCTACAAAAACCTGGTCAAGATCGCTTCCGCCTCGCAAACCAATGGCTATTACTACAAACCGCGCGTCGATTTCGACTATCTATCCGCCCATGCCGACGGCCTGATCACCACCACCGGCTGCATGGCCGCCACCGTCCCCAGCCTGCTGAACGCCGAGAACGGGCCGGGCGACGAAAAGAAGGCGCTGATCTGGTTCCGGCGCTTCCGCGACCTCTTTGGCCCGGAGCGTTTCTTCGTCGAACTGCAAGAACACAACATCGGCGCCCTGCGCGATATCAACCGCACCCTCCTGGCCTGGGCCGATGAGCACGATGTCCCCCTCCTCGTCACCAACGACGTCCACTACGCCCGCCAGACCGACTACGACGCCCACGACACCCTGCTCTGCGTGCAGACGGGGGCGATGAAGAGCGCCGAGAAGCGCCTGCGCTACCCCGACCCCAGCTATTTTCTCAAATCGCGCGCCGAACTGGAGGCCACTTTCCGGCCCCTGTTCGACCTCCCCGACGAAGCCTTCACCAACGCCGTGCGCATCGCCGAGATGTGCAGCGTGGATGTCGAGGACAAGAGCTTCCACCTGCCCAACCTGGAGGTCGCGGACGGGCACACTTACGAATCCTTCCTGCGGCAGCTCACCTTCGAGGGGATGAAGGAGAAATACGGGGCGCGGGCCAGCGACCCGGCCGTGGTGGAGCGGGCCGAGAAGGAGCTGCGCATCATCCACGAGATGGGCTTCGATGTCTATTTCATCATCGTCTGGGACCTGTGCCAGACGATGAAGCGGCGCAACATCTGGTGGAATGTGCGCGGGTCGGGGGCGGGGTCGATCGTGGCCTACGCCACCGGCATCACACTGATCGACCCGCTCGAGCACGACCTGATCTTCGAGCGTTTCCTCAACCCCGGCCGCATCTCCATGCCCGATTTCGACCTGGACATCCCCGACGACAGCCGGGAAGAGATGATCCAGTACACGATCGAGAAGTACGGCCCCGAACACGTGGCCCAGATCGTCGCCTTTGGCCGCATGAAGGCCCGCGCCGCCGTACACGATGTGGGCCGGGCGCTGGAACTGACCCCCACCGATGTCGCCCGCATCGCCCGCCTGGTTCCCGCCGTCCCCGGCAAGAACATCACCCTGCAGAGCTGCCTGGAAGAGGGCAACGAGTTCTACTCGGCAGAGCTCAAGCAGGCTTATGAGACGGACGCCACGGTGCAGCGGGTGATCGACGCCTCGATCCAACTCGAAGGCGTCGCCCGCCACGCCTCCACCCACGCCGCCGCCGTCATCATCGCCGACCAGCCGCTGACCGAGTACATCCCGGTCATGCGGCCGCAGAAAGCCGTCGTCACCGAGACGGTGGCACAGTTCGAGTTCCCGATCTGCGAGTCCATCGGTTTGCTGAAGGTGGATTTTCTGGGGCTGGCTACGCTCTCGATCATGCGCGAGGCGTCGCGGCTGATCAAGGAGCGGCACGGCGTCGAGTACACGCTGCAAAACATCCCCGCCCACGACCCCGAAGCCTACAAGCTGCTGTCGGGCGGTGAGGTGACCGGCATCTTCCAGGTGGAAAGCCCGGGGATGAGGCGCATCCTGACCGAGATGCGCCCCAGCCGCTTCCAGCACATCACGGCCGTGGTGTCGCTCTACCGGCCGGGACCGATGCAGTACATCCCCAACTTCATCGCCCGCATGCACGGCAAAGAGGAGGTCGTTTACCGGCATCCGGCCCTGGAGCCGATCTTGTCCGAGACCTATGCCATCTGCGTCTACCAGGAACAGATCATCGATATGGCCAAGCGGCTGGCCGGCTATTCGCTGCCCGAAGCCGACGAGATGCGCAAGGCTGTCGGCAAGAAGATCAAGGAGAAGATCGACGCCCATCGGGCCAAGTTCGTGGCCGGGGCGGTGCAGAACGGCATCCCGCAGAAGACGGCCGAGGACATCTACTCGGACATCGAATACTTCGCCCGCTACGGCTTCAACAAAGCGCACGGGGCCGACTACGCCCTCATCACCGTGCAGACGGCCTTCCTGAAGGCGCACTATCCGCTGGAATACATGGCCGCCATGCTTTTGGTGGAGCGGGACAAGACCGAGAAGGTGGTCAACACCATCACCGAATGCCGGCGGATGGGGATCGAGGTGCTGCCGCCCGACATCAACCAGAGCGGGATGGACTTCACGCTGGCGGCGCTGCCGGCGAACATGAAAGCGCCCGAACGCGACCCCCGGCTGGGCTATCCCTTCCCCGTGCCCCCGCGCTCGGCCATCCGCTACGGCCTGGGGGCGATCAAGAATGTGGGCGAGGGGCCGGTGGGCGAGATCCTGCGCGCCCGCGGCGAGGGGCCGTTCACCACCCTGGAAGATTTCTGCCGCCGCGTCGATCTGCGCCAGATCAACAAGCGGGTCTTGGAGTGCCTGATCAAAGTCGGGGCGTTCGATGCGCTGGTCGAGCGGGCGAAGGCGCTGGCCGTGCTCGACCGCATGATGACGTTCTCGGCCCGGACCTGGGAGGCGCGCGATGTCGGCCAGGGCAGCCTGTTCGACCTGTTCGAGTTTGTAGAGGAGCCGGCGGCGGCGGATTCGCTCTTCGACCCGCCCCCCACGATCGAGCCGGTCCCGGCCAAGCAGGCGCTGGACTGGGAGAAAGAACTGTTGGGCGTCTATGTTTCCGAGCACCCCTTGCGCCGGGTGACGGCCAACTACCAGCGGGCGATCACCTGCCTGTGCAACGAGGTGACGCCGCTGATGAAGGGCAGGGGCGTGACGCTGGCCGGGATGGTGGCGGGGGTGCGCAAGTTGTTGACAAAGAATGGCGATTACATGGCCTTCGTCACCCTTGAGGACCTGCAAGGCAAGTGCGATCTGACCGTCTTCCCCCGCACCCTGGAGGCCACCCCGCCGCAGTTGCTGGAAGAAGGCAGCATCGTGTTGGTGCGCGGCAAGGTGGATGTGCGCAACGACCGCGTCAGCGTCATCGCCGATGGTATCAGCGACAGTTTTGCCTATGCCCTACCCGCCAGCGAGCAGGAGGCCCTGCCTGCCTTTGCTGCGCCGCCGCCCGCCGATGTTTGGGAGGATGACGGCCTACCCCCCGCCGCCATGCTCGCCCCTGCGGACGAGGAGGACGACGAGTTCATGGCCGGCTTCATGGGCGGCCCCCTGCCCAGCCTGGCCGAGCCGCCGCCCGTCTTTCTGGCGACGACGCCCGCCCCTGCTGGCAATGGCAGCGCCGCGCCGCCCGCGCGCGGCAACGGCCATGCCCAGCCCCACGCCCATCCTCCGGCGCCGCCCGTTCTCGCGCCCCCTCCCCCGCCTGTCGCCCCGCCGCCCGCCCCGCTCCCCCCGCGGCTGGTGCGCGTCAACTTCCGGCGCAGCGGCGACGGCCCCGACGACAGCCGGCGGCTGCACCAGGCCATCGCGGCCATCCGGCGCTATCCCGGCCAGGATCGTTTCGTGATCCGCGTGAGCAACGAGATGGAGTTCGGCTTCCCCAACGAGACCACAGGCTATTGCGAGGCGCTGGCGCGGGATTTGCAGGGGGTGTTAGGGGAGGGGTGTTTGGAGGTGGGGTGAGGGGTATCAGGCCAAAAACACGCGGATGTCTTCCTGGCGCAGCGTCGCCGCTTCTTCCGAGATGGAAACTCCCTCCATCAACCAGGCGATGGGGTATTCGATGTCAGCAACCGTTGCCAGGGCGGCGCCGGACACCGGCTTCCCAAGCAGCATACGCGCGAAATCAAGGAAACGAGTATCGCGTTCTTCAAACTCACCCAGAAAAGCGAATCGTTCCAAAACGGCGCCGCATGCCTCCGCCCAGTCGAAGTCCTGCCCCACACGGATCAGACCGCGCACATCGTCGGCGAAACCATGATGCCGAAGCTTCTCTTCCACGTTGGCGAGAAATGTGGGGTGGTGGAACACCATCTTTGCATGATAGAAGTAATAGAGCGTGAGTTTGCGCACGGCCCGCTCGTTGAGATCGAGGCCCGTGATCCGCCAGAGATCGTAGATATCGCGCCCTTTGCGGCGGGCATAGAGCGCACGTAGCTTCGTTGCCGTCAGTTCTTCCAGATAATAGGTTGCGATGGGAGCAGAAGAACCATCGGGCAGGATCAGATTTCTCGCCGTTCGCCCCAAGATGGGGACACGCTCGACAGTGGAGATTTCCAGCTTCAGGCGTTGCCTCGACCCACCACTGAGCGGGGTGTACTGAGCGACGATGTTCGTCTGTTCGTAGCGATAGTCGTGCGTAACAGTGTAATCGGCGTTCTGCGCGGCAAACAGTGTTTCCAGTCGCGAGATAATCTGGCTACGCTCGGCCAGCACCTGCGCCTTCAGGCCAACGGCGTTGAAATCGAGGTCTACGGACAGGCGGCTGAGCGCGGGGAAGTATAGCTTGTTCAAGACCGTGCCCCCTTTCAGGCAGAGCCGCCCGGCCAAAAAGGGGTCGCGATAGATCGCTGCAAGCGCATACGTCAGGCGATAGTCGAGTTCGGCCACAATCAGATCCGGGATAGCCCGTTCGTCTGCCCAGTTTCGGATCAAGCGCAAGGTAAGGTTCATTTAAGCAGCCATGAACAGAGAGATGTTCTGCCGAATATGCCAGCGTGGGTGTATCGGGCCTTCACTGGCGCCATGTGGATCGAGAAGATACAAGTTGGGACCAACCTGCTGCGCCAAACCGTTCATCAAGGTAGCCGACACACTCTGAGTTGCTGACGAGCTCTCGAGAATCAGGCCCAATCGCTGGGTCATGGCCTGGTTTCGCATGCGCGCGGTATATTCCAACAAGCGTTCCTGATCGACTGTGGGCAAGAGGCGCTCGATTGTCTTTGCCACCTCGTCGATGCCGCCGCAGAGATCGAACCTTTCCAGACAGTCCAGGATCGTCTTCTCTCTGTCCGAGATCTTGAAGGCGGCGTCATGATAGCGAAAAGTCCCAATGCCGAAGAATCTGTCGCTCCGCACCTGGATTGGCAGGATTTCAGCCTGGCCGAGGTCAATCGGGCGTCGTTGGCGCGGGACGGCCACCATGACCGTCTGAGGCAGCTGGTCGGCCGCGCCGTAGAGGAAGGCTGCGCTTTGATAGGCGACATAGTAGTCGCTTCGCCCAGCGGAGATCATGAGGTCATCGATCACCTGGAAGGGATCGGCGACAAAAGCGCGGCGACCATAGAGAACATCGGAGGGAATGACAACGTAGCGACCCCGGCCCACGCGATGAATCGCTCCCTTGCGCGCCATGCTGGCCAGGAGCTTGGCCGCATGGGAGCGGCTGACCGTCACCAGGCCGGCAAGGCGACCGATGTCCAGGACGCCGACCCCGGCGCGCAGGGCAGCGAAGTAGATGGTCTGTTCGAGGTGGCTGAGTGTGATTTTTTGTGGCGTGGTAGTCATGATCAGATATGCATAGAATAACGAATTCAGTTATATTGTGCATATCAAAACCATTATCCTATGGGCTGGGCAGTTTGTCAAGGAATCCACTTCGCACAACTTCCAGTTGCAAAACATCGTCATAGAACCGAATCATGGCCTCAGCATTGTGCGTGCGAACACCGAGCCATCCCAGCGAGCGAACGGTCATATTGGCTTCTCCTCTAAAACCCAAGTTAGTTCGTAGTGCATATCAACCCCGCTGCCATCCGTCTGCTACTTCGTGGCCCATAACAAGGCGATGCCGATTACCAGGGGCGCGGTGTGGTGCGCGAAGGGATAGTAGATGTCTCTCGGCCTGAAGATCGCAAAACCGGTCAGCCACGCCATGTTCCACGCCATCGTTGCCCAACCAATCCACGCCGCGACCAAGCCCGATTGAAGCAAGGCGACGCCGATGATTGCCTGCGCCAGAAATGCGGTGATGACATAGACGCCGATGAGGTTGATGACTTTGTCGAAGCCCAGTGTCAGGGCAAGCGCCTCGGCGGCCACGATCAAAACGCCGGCGAACAGGTAGCCCGTGGCGCCGATGCTCGCCAGCACGCGGCCGGCGCCGTCTGGCATCGCCTGGGCGAGCAGCTCGAATCCAATCGCCGTGACGACGACCGCAGCCATGACGAAACTGCGCTCCGTGACGAAGTAAGTGCGGCTTGGCGGTTCGCCGCCGTGCATGCCGCCTCGAAGCCAGAACATCGTGATGCCTGGAAAGAGAACGGCCACACCCAGAATCAGCACAAGCCCAGCTGCGTGTTCGATGCTCCAATATTGTGGATCAATCATCGGTTTCATCCTTTCCATCAAGTGACAGTCGGCTCTATGGCGTTCGCCTGCACGGGTCCTACTGCAGTGAACCCCAAGCGAGTATCGTTCCGCGTCAGGCGCTCGCGTAGCGCAGTGAAGCATAGCGGAACGGAGCGAAACGCGTCGCCTGCACGCGGGGGTTAGGTGCGGCCGGAACGGACAAAGCTCTTCCTTTCCAGCACTGCGAAAAGTGCGGCGTAAACCGACCCGATGCTCAAGACGAGAGCGAACAACTCCGCAACTAGGTAGAGGGCGCTTCTGGGGATGTTCACCAAGCCGATGATCGATACGTTGAGGCCCAAAAACGCGACCAGCACTGTGCAGGCGAGGAGGATAGCGCCGAAGCCTCGCCAGCCGCGTCGGTAGAACAGGCTCAGGATGACAGAGGTGGCAATCGTAAAGGCGGCGGTCATGGCGAGTGCCTGCCTGAATAGTTCAGTGGGCGGCCCGTGTAATTGGAACAAGGCCGGAATGGTGGTAACTGGCTGGAAGAGAAGCACCGAGGTCAATCCCAGGAGAGCCAACATAGCGACCAGGAGAGCGTTGAAGCGAAGCCAACTGGCGAGCGAGGGTCTGGTGGTGACAACTGCGAAGCTCCAAGCGATGCACAGCCCGCACAGCGCGCCGGCGGTCATCAGCGGGACGACGGAGAACCAGATGTTGCTTATGAACAAGGCGTGGATGAGCGCGAAGCTAAGGGCCGCCAGCGCACCGGCGATGACGCCAGACCGAAGAAAGCTTGTGACATTGACGGAGGGTAAAGGCTGTGTCATCCGTGTTGCTCCCGGTACCATGGTCTGAAAGACAAAGCACCTAACCTGGCATTCCACAGCCAGTAGCCGGCCATGATCTTCAGCGCACTGACCACGACGAACACCAGACCCGCCACCATGAGGGCGTCGATGCCCAGCGACTCGAAAGGCCCGCCCAGGAGCCTGATGCCGCCCATGGTCGGAAGAGCCCGATGCCGGAAAGCATAGCCCAGCGTGGGAACCAGGCCGACGAGCCAGACAAAACTATCGATAAAGATCAAGATAGACGCCATCGTTGTTGAGGAAGTGCGCATATCTACCTCCAATTTATCTGCCCGCCTGCCGTAGCAGTGAAGAAGAGCTTCTCAGTCCGGGGAAGTTTCGGTGTTTTCCGTGATAGATGAATGTGCTCAGAATGGGAGTGGCGCCCGTAATCGTCGCTAGGTTCATTTCTGAAATCCTCACTGCTGCGGGATGAGATCAAGCTGCTGTTGCCCTGTTTCAAACTTCTCGGCTTTGAGCAGCACGCGTCCCAGCCAGATGACCCAGACAGGATAACCGAAGTATACCGTCAGGAAGACGATGGCGCTTATGACCGTGAGCAGAGGATTCGACATGTACGCACTCCAATCAGCCCCGCCCACGACGAACACAATCACCGGCTCCAACACGAAGGCCGCGCCCACGGCCATGCCCAGCCAGGCCAAACGCGACGGCAGACTCCGCTGGCGCCGACCCACATCGTTGGCTGCCATCAACCACACGCCCACCAGCCCAAAGGCAACCAACAGGGGACGGACTTCCTGCTCGAACGGCAAGACGTCCATCCGCAGAAGCACTTGCAAAACGATGACACCGGCCATGCCCGCCATGCCGATGACGGTGGCAATCAGGCTCAAGCGTGGAGCTGCGGCTCGGTGGGCGAGATACAACGTACGGGCGACGACGAGCAGCAGGGCCATCTGGATGATGGGGAAGAGGTCGCTGAGCGGCCCCCAAAGATGTTCGCCACCCGTATTGACCTCGATGGCAAAGAACAAGACCAGTGTGACTAGCGCCAGGATGGCGGCGACGCCGCTGAGCACGGCGGCCCAGCCGGCACTACGATAGTGTTGGGGTTTCATGTTCTGTCTCCTTTCTTCATCGAGCCGGCCCTTCCACCGCCGGCAGGCTATGCAGATAGTCATAGATCGCTTTCAGATCGTCGTCCGTGGTCGCGGCGCGCACCATCGGCCAGGGCATACGTGGCTCGCTGAAGCCGCTGGCCAGGGTGATGATGGGCGTCGCCGTCCCGTCGGGCCGTATGCCGGTGTTGAAGAAGGCCATGAACTCCGCCTCGCTCCATTGCGGCACGATTTGGGTCAGGTTGGGGCCAGGCGGCGGGCCGGGTTGCCCGTTATCTGCGCGTCCCTGCAACTGATCGCCATGACATCCGGTGCAACCGAGCACGCTCACCATGTACTTGCCATACTCCGGCGTACCCGCCTGGGGCATGGCCACGTTGGCGACGGGCGGCTGCGCACTAAGGAAACCAAACAAGGGCGTGACCAGCGCGCCGAGCAGGTTGAGCCGCGTCGGCGGCAGGGCTTCACCTGTACTGGGTTGCGAACGCAAGTAAGCGACCAACGCCTGGGCGTCTTCGTCGCTCAGATGCCGGTAAACCTCTGCCGGCATGATCAGCAGCGAGCGGCCGTTCTTGTGTACGCCCTCGCGGATCGCCCGCACCACCTCGCCGTCGCTCCAGTCATCGATGTTGCCGCCGGGCGTGAGGTTGGGTGCATAGATCGCACCGAACGTGGTCATATCGAACTTGACGGCGGCGTTCGAGCCGGAGAGCGGCGGGGCGCTGCCCGGCGAATGGCAGCTGGCGCAAGCGTTAGCCAGTCTTCCGCCGCGGGCGATCTGCGCCGGCGTGGCGGCGACTCCGACATCCGCTACGGGGTTGTCGTGTTTCAGGTTGATCTTGTAGAACCCGAACAATCCGGCCACCAGCACCGCCGCCGCAAGCAGGGTCAGCAGCCCGGCGATGGCGGCGCCGGCCCACTTCAAGATGCGATTTCTCGACCGCCAGGTGCGCAGGGTCAGGAACGCAAACAGAGCGACGAGAGCAGCAACGATCAGGACACCGACAAAATCGAACATCGGAAGCCTCCTTGTCAATCAGAGCCGCTTACGGGCGGAACTGGAAAGAACGTGCGATAATCCCGCTCAGGCCGAGCGCGGCGGGGGAATGACGCCGAGCTGCTGCATGAGGCCCAGGGTATCTGTTTCTATCCAGTGCTCGACGATCTTGCCATCCGCGATCCGGTTGATGTCGATGAAGCCCCATTTCACACGCCTTCCGGTCGGGGCGAGGCCCATCAGCGGTCCCAGATGGGTGCCCTCGAGTTCCATCCGGCTGACGACTTTGTCGCCTTCGGCGATCATATCCAATACCGTGGCGCGCACGTCGGGGAAGGCTGCGATCTGCCCCTTGAGGAACTGGCGGCTGCTCTCCATCCCTGGCGGCGTTCCTGGGGGCAGGCCGTGGTCGATCACGCCAGGGCTACACAGGGCGAAGGCTCCCTCGACATCGTGGGCGTTCAGCAGCTCGCCAAAGCGGCGAAGCAAGGCTTTGTTCTGTTCGGTTGACATCATATCTCTCCTTGATGAGTGTTCGTCGCAGACGATTGTTCTCGTCCTGCGGAAACCAGTATCGAGGAAAGGGCGCGGGAAGTCATGCGTGCGCGCACGTATTCGCACACGTATTTCATGCGCCGGCGCTTGCCTACGTAAAACAAAAAGGGCGGCTGCGCCCCACACACACCCGCCCGTCGATGCACCCGGAGGTTATCGCGATGACGGGTTTTCCCGTCGGCCTTGTTCGATGGCCCAGCGCACGATCTGGGCGCGCTGCGTGAACCCCAGTTTGGAGAAGATGTTGCTGATGTGCTTCTCGACCGTACGTTTGCTCAACACCAACGTAGCGGCGATTTCATCGTTCGACTTGCCCTGCGCGATCAAGAACACAACTTCGCGCTCGCGCGCTGTCAAGCCACCAGGCTCCACTTGTGCTCCAAGCGGGGTCGTCTCCCGTACCAGAGGCAATGCCAATGCCAGATCGATGGCCTGATCGATCGTCAGCGTGCGTCCTTCTCTTGCTGCATCTTTGAATGCCTGATCGGTCAGTTCCGTTTGCGCCGCTGCCAGTGCTTCTCGATAGGCCAATCGCTCCCCTGGATAAGCTTCCAAGATGCTCTCCGCCGCCCACGTGACTGCAACCGTGAGAAGGCGAACCGCCTGGGTCGGCAATCCTTGAACTGCCGCCAGCGCTCCGAACCCGAGTAAGCACTCTGCCATGCCACGCTCGTTTCCCACGGCGCGTTGGGCCATCAGACTTTCGTTCAGCAGTGCGTGGGCGTGCTCGACCTGTCCCAGGTGCAGGTCGGAATGAGCCAGGCCGATTAACACGCTGGCGACATCTGGTGTTGGCTCGAGTTCGCGATAGATGGAGAGACTCTGCTCATAAAGTTGTCTCGCTTCGACATCGGCTTGCTCACCGCGCGCCAGATCGCCCAATAGCTTGAGGACCTCGGCAGCCCGATGAGTATTACCACCCACCTCACGAATGATCGCCACACTTTCATCGAGAAACTGGCGACCCAGGTCGCGCTTTCCTGCCGCCGTGGCATTGATGGCATGAATGGCCAGCGATTCGGCCATTTCTGCAGGACTGTTCCAGCTACGCATGATCTCAATATAGCGCTGGCCGACATCGAACGCGGCCGCGTAATCGCCTGTCGCCCGGAGGTTGTGTGCCAGGCCGACCATTGAAAAAGCCAGGCTGTACTTGCCCGCCTCGCCTGCCTGCTTTGCCAGGGCTATGCCGGCCTCTGCCTGTGCCTTGCCGGCAGCATGATCGCCCACTTGCCATGAGATATGGCAGACAATCGAATAGGCCTGCGCCCGGAGCGCGATGGGAACGTCATCACCAGCTGCGCTGAGCAACCGCTCAAACCAGGTTTGTCCATCACGCTGATAACTGCGGAAAAACCAAAACTCAAAAAGGGCGTTCACCAGTCGCAAGCCTGCTTCGATGCGGCCACTCTCCAACGACCACGTCAAAGCGGCGCGCAAGTTGCCCAGTTCGCCTTCAAGCCAGGTCATCCAAAGTCGCTGATAGGCTCCGCTCAGTTTCGGCGCGATTTCTTCAAAACGGGCGACAAATACGTCGAGATGACGATCGCGCAGCTGCGCCTCTTCGCCTGAGGCGGTCAGTTTTTCAAGCGCATATTGGCGGATGGTCTCCAACATGCGATATCGGGCCTCGCTGCTCTGCAGCATCTCGGCCACGACCAACGATTTGTTGACCAACGACGTCAATAAACCAAGCACTGCGTCGCCTTGGATAGATCCCCAACCGCAGACTGCTTCGGCAGTGCTGAGGGTGAAACCGGCGGCGAACAACGCGAGTCGTTGCAACAAGATGCGTTCTGAGGAAGACAACAGCTCAAAACTCCAGTCGATGGCAGCGCGCAAGGTGCGATGCCGCTCATCGGCGCGGGTGGTCGAGACGAGCAGATCGAAGCGCCGATCGAGGCGCTCCTGAATCTGTTTCACGCTCAAGACATTCACACGGGCGCTGGCCAGTTCGATGGCTAAGGGAATGCCGTCGAGGTCGCGGCAGATCGAGGAGATGCTTTCAGCGTTGTCCGGCGTCAGGCTAAAGTTGGGCACGATGTTTCGCGCCCGTTCGACAAATAAGCGCACCGAATCGACCTGTCTGATCTCATCAACAGAGAGGCCCGCGGCGGGAAGCGCCAAAGGCGGCACCGGATAAAGCGCCTCGCCGTTGACGCCAAGCGGTTCACGACTTGTGGCCAGAATGGTCAGGAATGGACACCCGGCCAACGCCTCAACCAGTTGCGCACAGGCTGCCAACAGATGTTCACAGTTGTCGAGAACCAACAGCGTTTGCCCTTCGCAGAGCGAATCCAGCAGCGAGTCCATCAAGGGTGTTCCTGGCTTTTCGACTACGTTCAAAGCTTTGGCGACGACCTGAGCAACCAGCGTTGAGTCAGTGAGCCGGGCCAGATCCACCCAGATTACGCTCTGATTGGGTTGGTCGCAAAGTTCCGCCACACGCAGCGCCAGACGCGTCTTGCCGCAGCCGCCGGCGCCTATAAGCGTGACAAGGCGTGACGAAGACGCCAGGCGCTTGATTTCCAGCAGTTCCTGTTTGCGCCCAACAAAACTCGTCAGTTTCACCGGCAAATTAGTGAGTTTCATTGCAATCTGTTCGCATGATCGGCGGCTGATGATGGCGGTGCTTAGTTCGATCCCTGTACCAGCCCTTGCTCAATCACCCAGCGCACGATCTGGGCGCGCTGCGTGAACCCCAGTTTGGAGAAGATGTTGCTGATGTGCTTCTCGACCGTGCGTTTGCTCAACACCAACGTATCGGCGATTTCATCGTTCGACTTGCCCTGTGCGATCAAGGAGATGACCTCGCGCTCCCGCGGCGTGAGGCCATCCGCTTTCGACCTGACCGCCGAGGTAGGCTTGGGTTCGAGCGGCAGGCGCCGGGCATAGTCAATGGCCTGTTCCAGGGACATGGCGCGGCCGGCAGCCTCCTCTGCCGCGAACTCGGCGTCACCGAGCCTGGAGCGCGCTACCATTCGATAATAGTCCTGCTCGGAGCACGCTGCCGGCTGCAACCCGATGCCCAGTGTTCTGCCAGAGGCGGCAGCAGCGCCCAGCAGGTGCGCACCGGCCGCAGGCAGGCCGCGGACAATGGCCAACGCTGCAAAGCCAACCAATGCTTCTGCCATGCCGTGCTTGTATTGCCCAGCCTGGTGCAGAGCGAGGCTTTCTTCAAAAACCGACAGCGCGCCATCGGCATCGCCCATGTGCAGGCAGGCGTGTCCCAGGTTGCTGAGCGCTCTAGCCAGATCGCGCTCGGCGCCAACCGTGCGTAGAGAGGCGACACTACTCTCAAAGGCACGCTTGGCCTGTGAATAATCCTCCTGGCAGCGCGCCAAGTGCCCCTGCAAGGTCAGCCCGCCCCCGATCCGGAAAGCGTCGCCATCCTCATAGGCCAAAGCCAGGCCCTCATCGACCAAGGTTCGGGCCGTGGCATAGGCGCCCGCTTCGATCGCCAAAAGTCCCTGCGTTAGCAGACTCATGCCCAGATAGAGCGATGAGCCATCCTGGCGGGCCATGGGGATCATGCGCTCGCCCAGCTCGAACGCGGCCTGGAAGTTGCCCGCCATCCGTTCGGCGGTGCTCGCAGCCGCAAGGACGAGGGCCAAGAGAGGCCGATCATCGTCACCCACACGCTCAGCCAGGCGGAAGGCCGCCTGGGCGTGGGACATGCATGCTGCTGCGTCGCCCATCAGCATCGCCGCGAATGACGCGAACACGTGGCCGCGGGCGCGAGTCGCCGGCGGTGTGTCTTCACCCGCTGCCGCCAGGAGGCGGTCGAGCCAGGACATGGCTTCCGGCATGTGCCCACGGATCTCCCAGAAGCGCGGCAAGGCGATAGCGATTCGCAGTCCCGACTCGATCCGGCCGCTCTCCAGCGACCAAGACAGGGCGGCGCGCAGGTTATCATGTTCAGCTTCCAGCCAGGTCAGCCAAAGCTGCTGGTAGGCGTCGCCCAATCGCGGCGCGGCCTCTTCGGCGCGGGCGAGGAACAGATCCGAGTGGCGGTCACGCAGACGCGCGGCTTCGTCCGCCTGGCGCATTTTCTCGAGCGCATACTCGCGAATGGATTCGAGCAGGCGGTAACGCGCTTCAGTGCGTTCCAGCGTGCGAGCGACGACGAGCGATTTGTGAACCAGCGACGAGAGCAATTCCAGCGTCCGCGCTTCAGCGTCACAAGGGACGATGCCATCATCGCCGCAAATGCCTGAGACCGTGTCTAGGGTGAAGCCGGCGGCGAAGACACCCAGGCGGCGCAGCAGCACCTGCTCCTCTGCCGTCAGCAAATCGTAACTCCAATCGATCGCCTCGCGCAGGGTGCGGTGGCGGGGGATGGGCGTGGTGCGTTGTGCGGAGACAAGGAAAGCAAAACGGTTGTCGAGTCGCTCGGCGATCTGCTCCACCGTCAGCACATTGACACGCGCGCTTGCCAGCTCGATGGCCAGGGGGATGCCGTCGAGGCGGCGGCAAATGTTGATGACGGTGGCGGTGTTGGCCGCGGTCAAGGCAAAGCCGGGCAAGACGGTGCGGGCGCGTTCGACGAACAGATGGATGGCATCGTAGTCGCCGGCACTCTGCGGGGTGAGCATCGGGAGTTGGATGTGCGCCTCATGGTCCGAGTCCAAGCCGGGCGGCAGAGAGAGTGGCTGCACCTGGTAGAGCATCTCGCCAGCCAGACCAAGCGGCTCGCGGCTGGTGGCGAGGATGGTCAGGTCGGGCGCCGCGGACAACAAAGTCCGGGTCAGTTCGGCGCAGGCGGCGATGAGGTGTTCGCAGTTGTCGAGCACGAGCAGCACCCGCCGTGTCCGCACAAAGCCCAGCAGCAATTCGAGAGGCGGCTGTTCTGGCAGCGGCTGCATGCCAAGCGCGTGGACAGCGAGATTCGCCGTGAGTGCAGGGTCGCGGAGCGAGGCGAACTCGACCAGCCAGACACCATCGGCGAAGCTGTTCGTCATCCCGCTCGCCACCTGGAGGGCGAGGCGGGTCTTGCCGCACCCGCTTGCGCCTGTGAGCGTGACCAGACGCGCGGAAGCCAGCAAACGCTCGATCTCTTGCGTTTCGCGCACGCGTCCGATGAAACTGGTGAGTTGGACTGGCAAATTGGTCAAGGACATGTCGAACATCTCGGCCTGTTCCGCCTCAAAAACCCCTCACGCACGGATAAAAACGACATCCAGACGAATGGCGTCGAAATTGGCCAGGATGCCCAGGCGAATCCCACAAGCTCGCATCCAGGCCTTGAGTTGATCGAGGGGCATTTCGTGGATATGCCGGCGGGCGATGGGGGCACCAGGCCGGCGATGATGAGGTGGTCGAAGGCGACATTGCCGATGGGCGTCTCTTTGTAGATGACGATTATGCTCTTGCTCGGCCAATTCTAATCCCTCAAGCCGGCGCCAATTCCAACGTCACCTGGCGACCAACGCGGGCTTCCAATGTAATCAGCATTTCCAGACTGAACTTCTCCCATTTCCCGCGCATCAAATCGGAGACGCGCGACTGCGCAATCCCAAGCTGCCGCGCTGCCTCCACCTGCGTCATGCCGCTGGACTGCAAAGAGGAACGCAGATCGTTCATCAGCTTTGCGCGCATCTGCAGGATGGCTGCTTCGGCAGCATCGAAGCCCAGATCGGCAAAGACGTTGCCGCTTGATAGTGTGATGGTCTCATCCATGGCTCAACCTCTTACTTGGTGATAGCGCTGTCGAGCGAGTTCGATATCTTCGAGCCGAGTTTTCTGGGTCTTCTTCCGGAAAGCGTGCAAGACATAGATTGCATCGATGAACTTGGCAACATAGATGACTCGCCATTCACCAAGAACATGAATCCTGATCTCGCGAACACCAGCGCCAACTTCATTCAGTGACCTCCAATCGTCCGGTTCGAGTCCTCGCTGAACCGCATATAAGTCGAAACCTGCTTGCCTTCTGGCTTCTGATGGGAAATCCCGCAGATCATCAAGGCTCGATCCTACGAACTTCAGAGGTTTCATGAATGGATTATATAAATACTTCTATAATCTGGCAACTTAGCAGGTAGGTAACAAGTGATACAAAGAAACCAGTATGGTCGGTTGTCGAATGTTCACAGGCGCTGCAAATGCGTATCCTGAAACCGTGTGGGGTATTTCAGCCCGAAACCGAGCAGGCGGTCGCCGCCGATGTGGGCGAACCAGATCAAGGCCAGGGCAAGGCCGAGCGGCCAGGCGCCGAAGGAGCCGCTTGCCAGCAGGAGGCCGGGCGCCAGATAGGTGTGAACGCCGTTGTAGGCGATGCTGCCCAGGCGCGGGCCGGCCAGGTAACCCAGCGCCGACAGGTCGGGCGCCAGCAGCAAGACCCCAAAGAGCAGCCAACTTTGACCGGAGCGGGCATAGAAGAACAACGCCAGGGCCAGGACGAGGCCGCCTTCGAGATGGAGGAGGAGTTTGGGGAGGGAGCGTGAGGTGGTTGGCATCGATCAGTCCCCCGGCCAGGGAAAAGCGTGGGCGGCGGCATAGAGCGAATCCAGTTGGCGCAGCGAGAGGCCGGGCATTAGGCCGCCAACGGTGCCGAAGATGACCGGCGTGCCCGCCACCGGCGCTAGAAGCTCGTGCAGGTGCTGGCGGATGGCGGCTTCATCCTGCGGCTGCGCCAGCCAACCCAGGTCGAGATTGCCCCACAGACACAGCCGCGGGTGGCTGCGCTCGCGGGCCACGGCCAACGACATCGCCGACATCGGATCCAGCCCCTGCACCCCGGCAATGGGCGTCTGCACAATCTGCTCCCAGACCGGCCAGAGATTGCCGTCGGAATGGAAGACGGCGGGCAGGCCCCGATCCTGGGCGGAGAACGCCAGCAGCGAGAGATAGGGGAAGTAATTGCGTTGCAAATGTTCGGGCTTGATGTAAGGGCCGCGACGATAGGCGATGTCATCGCCGATGATGACGCCGTCAGCCCCGGCTTGGGCGATCTCCGCCAGCATCTCCTCCAGATCGAGCACGGCGTCGGCCATGAAGGCGGGCAGGTCGGGGTCGCCGCGGGTGAAGCGCATCAGGGCCTGCTCCCAGCCCCAGGCGCGGGCGGCGGCGCTGAAGGGGCCATCGATGAGGGCGAAGACGAAGCGATCGCTGTTCTGCTGCCAGTAGCCCAGGCGAAAGAGGGCATCTTCTTCGTCCGGCTGCTGCGGCGCGCCCCACCCGTGCGAGAACGAGACGACGATGAGATCATGGCCCCACCGTTCGAGCAGGGCCTGTTCGGCTGCCAGGGGGACGGCGGCATCGGGCGCCAGGCCCAGGGCCGCCCGCACCAGATCGAGTTCGAACACCAACTCGCCCACGGGCAGGCGGTCGGGGCGCTGGCCGGCAAGGACGGCGCCGATACGGTCGCGAGGGAGGAGCGGAACATTGGACATATCGGAAGCATAGGGCAAAGAGCCAGGCAAGGGCAAAGCGCAACAAGCGCCCCCTCCCCCCATCCGCCCGTCCCAGTAATCCGCCCCTATCCTCCCCCCATCCGCCCGTCCCAGTAATCCGCCCCTATCCTCCCCCCATCCGCCCATCCCAGTAATCCGCCCCTATCCTCCCCCCATCCGCCCGTCCCAGTAATCCGCCCCTATCCTCCCCCCATCCGCCCATCCCAGTAATCCGCCCCTATCC